>NZ_JBEXSD010000009.1:0-108886 GCF_040613495.1 Nocardioides sp. NPDC006273
GTGGCCCCGGTGAGCCTTCTCGACCAGGGTGCCCCACTGATAGCTCTTGCCGTCCATGCTCGAGTAGCCGATCACCGTATAGGCCACCACCCGGCTACGTCGGAGAGGATCGCGAGCCGACTCGACGCTGAATCTCGTCAGGACGAGCCGACTCGACGCGAGATCCCGTCAGGACGAGCCGACTCGACGCCGCTTTGGACGTGCTAGTCGCGCGGTGGGCGGATGAGGCCCTCTTGGGCGACGGTCGCCGCCAGGGTGCCGTCGGCGGTGAAGACGCGGCCGATGGACAGGCCGCGGCCACCGTAGGCCGAGGGGCTCTCCTGGTCGTAGAGCCACCACTCGTCGGCGCGGAAGGGCCGGTGGAACCAGATGGTGTGGTCCAGCGAGGCCATCTGGATGCCCTTGTGGTCCAGGGAGTGAGCAGCCAGGGAGGCGCCGAGGAGCGAGATGTCGGAGGCCCAGGTGAAGGCGCCGCGCTGGATGTCAGGATCGTCGGGGAGCTCGGCGCCCAGCCGGATCCACAGGCGCTGCTGCGCGGGCCGGGTCGGGTCCGGCTCGATGCCGAGCAGCGAGTTGCCGACGGCGCGCACCTCGACCGCCTCCCACTCGCGCGCCAGCGAGACCGCCTCCGGGCTGCCGGAGTCGGCCATCATCTTCAGGAAGTCGATGCACTTCTCCGGCGGCGGCACCGACGGCATCGCGTCCTGATGCTCGAAGCCGGTCTCCTCCCGCTGGAAGTTGGCGGTGAGGTAGTAGATGTCGCGCCCCTTCTGGCGCGCGCGGACCCGCCTGGTCTCGAAGGAGCGGCCGTCGCGGATCCGCTCGACCTCGTAGACGATCGGGTAGGACGGGTCACCCGGGAGCAGGAAGTAGGAGTGCATCGAGTGCACCGTGTAGGCGTCGTCAGCGGATCGAATCGCCGCCATCAGCGCCTGCGCGGCCACCTGGCCGCCGTAGGCGCGCCCGCGTGAGTTGCGGGTCGTGGTGGCGCCGTGGAAGAGATCCTTGTCGATCTCGACCAGGTCGAGCACACCCACCAACTCCGCCACTGCCTGATCCGCCGCTACTGCCTCGGTCGTCATGTGAGTGAGTTTCCCTCAGTCCTTCTCGGGGTCGTCATCGGGGTCGGGACCGTTCAGGCCGGCCAGGAACCGCTCGAACTGCTCACCGAGCTCCTCGCCGGTCGGCAGCGGCTCGTCGGGAGCGAGCAGGGAGCGCCCGGACTCCTCACCGCGCTGGAAGGTGTCGTACTGCCGCTCGAGCGCGGCCACGACCTCTCGCACCTCGGCGTTCTCCTCGATGTAGGAGGCGATCTCCTCCTCGCGGCGCTGCGCCTCGGCCTCCAGGTCGGAGACCGGGATGGTCAGCCGCGCCGCACGCTCGAGCTCCTCGAGCAGCGCGACCCCTGCGGCCGGGTAGTCGCTCTGCGCCAGGTAGTGCGGCATGTGCACCACGAAGCCGCCCGCGGGGTGGCCCCACTCCCCCAGGCGCACCTCCACCAGGGCCTGAGCCGAGGACGGGATCCGGATCTCGCCCTTCCACGGGCTCTCCCAGACCTGGCCCGCGAGCTCCTGGGCCGGGTCGTTGGCGTGCCGAGTCGTGGTCAGCGGACGAGTGTGCGGCACCGCCATCGGCACCGAGCCGAGCGAGATCACCTCGGTCACGCCCAGGCGCTCGATGACGTCGCGTACGGCGCCGGCGAACGCCTCCCAGCGGTTGTCCGGCTCGGGGCCGTGCAACAGCAGGTAGGGGTTGTCGCCGGTGTCCTTGAGGAGCCGGACGACCAGCCGCGGCGCGTCGAAGGACTCGTAGTGGTCGCTGACGAACGAGATCGCCGGACGCCGGGCTCGGTAGTCGTGGAGCTCGTCCACGTCGAAGGTCGCCACCACCGGCGCCCGCCTGGAGGCCTGGAGCAGGTGGGCCGTGGCTCGCTCGACGGCCTTGCCGGCATCGAGGAATCCGTCCAGGGCCACCACCATCGGAAGCCGGTCGCCACCTGCGAGGACGACCTCCTCGGGCAGGTCGTCCACGATGTGCACAAGTCGTGATCCGGACATCGGTGCCTCCTCCCGTCGCGTACGGCCCGCACGGGCCTCGCCGTCATCTGCCTCGCCCGGGGTCTCGACCCTGGGGCTCATCCTTCTCAATACACGCTTCCACATGACGACAGGGCAGCATCCTGGAGGCCCCCGATATTCCCAAGCCGACGCGCGGACACCGCCGCAACACCTCGGACGTCCGCTGCGACCGACCCCTGGACCCAGCCGTTGTTACTTGCGGGTAATGTATTCCTCGGGCACCACCCCGTGCCCGCATCGACAACGTCGCCCAAAGCGGCGACCGACCGGCAACCCACATGGAGTGACACGGTGACCCGACAGCTGCGAGAAGTCGTCTTCGTCGACGGCGTACGCACACCTTTCGGCAAGGCCAAGGGCCAGTACGCCGAGACCCGCGCTGACGACCTGGTCGTCAAGCTCATCCGTGAGCTCACGCGCCGCAACCCCGACCTTCCCCCGGAGCGGATCGACGAGGTCGCCATCGCCGCGACCACGCAGATCGGCGACCAGGGCCTGACCATCGGCCGAACCGCCAGCCTGCTCGCCGGGCTGCCGCAGTCCGTGCCGGGCTACGCGATCGACCGGATGTGCGCGGGCGCGATGACCGCCGTCACCACGACTGCCGGCGGCATCGCCTTCGGTGCCTACGACGTCGTCATCGCCGGCGGTGTCGAGCACATGGGCCGCCACCCGATGGGCGAGGGCGTCGACCCGAACCCGCGGATCATCTCCGAGAAGCTGGTCGACCCGAGCGCGCTCGTCATGGGCAACACCGCCGAGAACGTGCACGACCGCTACCCGGCGATCACCAAGGAGCGCACCGACGCATTTGCGGTCCGCTCCCAGGAGCTGGCTGCCAAGGCGTACGCCGACGGCAAGATCCAGCCCGACCTGGTCCCCGTCGCCACCCGCTCGGCCGAGAACGGCTGGGGCCTGGCCACCACCGACGAGCCGATGCGTCCCGGCACCACCACCGAGGACCTGGCCAAGCTGAAGACCCCGTTCCGGCCGCACGGCCGCGTCACCGCGGGCAACGCGGCGGGCATCAACGACGGTGCGACGGCCTCGCTGCTGGCCTCCGAGGAGGTCGCGAAGGAGCTCGGTCTGCCGATCAAGATGCGGCTGGTGTCGTACGCCTTCGCCGGCGTCGCCCCCGAGGTCATGGCCGTCGGCCCGATCCCCTCGACCGAGAAGGCGCTGGCCAAGGCCGGGCTGACGATCGACGACATCGAGGCCTTCGAGGTCAACGAGGCCTTCGCGATCCAGGTGCTCGCGTTCTTGGACCACTTCGGCATCGACGAGAACGACGACCGCGTGAACCCCTACGGTGGCGCGATCGCGTTCGGCCACCCGCTGGCCTCCTCCGGTGTGCGGCTGATGATCCAGCTCGCGCGCCAGTTCGAGGAGCGCCCCGAGGTGCGCTACGGCCTCACCACCATGTGCATCGGCCTGGGTATGGGCGGCACGGTCATCTGGGAGAACCCTCACTGGAACGGCGCGGAGGCCTGACATGACGAACATCAACACGCTTCTCGCTGATGCCGAGAAGCTCTTCACCGACGACGAGGTCGTCACCGCGGCCAAGCTGGCCAAGGTCAACCTGCCTTCCGGCAAGGTGCTCGGCCTGGTCACCCTCGACAACGGGCACGACCACACTCGCCCGAACACCTTCGGGCCGAAGTCGTTGGTCGAGCTCAACACGGCGTACGACGCAGCCCTGGCCGACTCCGAGATCGACGCGATCGCGGTGACCGGCAAGCCGTTCATCCTCGCGGCCGGTGCCGACCTGACCTCGCTGCAGGCGGGTGGCGCCGACGGGATCCGGACGATCGCCGAGCTGGGTCACGCGGTCTTCCGCAAGCTCGGTGACGGTGACGGCACCACCAAGAAGCCGTCCTTCGGGTTCATCAACGGGCTCGCGCTCGGTGGCGGCCTCGAGGTCGCGCTGCACGCCGACTACCGCACCATCCAGGACTCGGTGCCGGCGGTCGGCCTGCCCGAGGTCATGCTCGGCCTGATCCCCGGCTGGGGCGGTGGCTACTTGCTCCCGAACCTGATCGGTCCGGCCAAGGCCGCCAAGGTCTTCATCGAGAACCCGCTCAACAACGGCAAGGTGCTCAAGGGCGCCGAGGCCTACGATCTGGGCATCGCGGACGCGATGTTCGGTGGCTCCGACTACCTCGAGCAGTCGCTGCTGTGGGCCGACAAGGTCCTGACGGGAGACATCCAGGTCGACCGCGAGGAGATCGACCGAGGCGACGCCTGGGACGAGGCCGCCAAGAACGCCGGCTTCTTCGCCTGGGCCAAGACCGGTGACGCCTCCCCGGCCGCCAAGAAGGCCGTCGAGCTGCTCACCCTGGCCAAGACCGCCTCGCGCGACGAGGGTTTCGCGGCCGAGGACGACGCGCTCGTGGCGATGTCGAAGACCCCGCAGCTGGTCGCCTCGCTCTACTCCTTCGACCTGGTGCAGAAGCGCGCCAAGCGTCCCGCCGGCGCCCCCGACAAGGCGCTCGCGCAGAAGGTCACCAAGGTCGGCATCATCGGTGCCGGGCTGATGGCCTCGCAGTTCGCGCTGCTCTTCGTCCAGCGGCTCAAGGTGCCGGTCGTCATGGTCGACCTCGACCAGGAGCGTGCCGACAAGGGCGTGGCGTACGTTCACGCCGAGCTCGACAAGAAGCTCGCCAAGGGCCGTGCGAGCCAGGACGCGACCAACCGCCTCAAGGCGCTCGTGACCGCGTCGGTCGACTACGCGGAGGCCTTCTCCGACGCCGACTTCATCATCGAGGCCGTCTTCGAGGAGATGGGCGTCAAGAAGACCGTCTTCGCCAACGCCGAGGCCGTCGCGCCGGAGACCGCGGTCTTCGCCACGAACACCTCGAGCCTCTCGATCACGGAGATGGCGGCCGACCTGAAGAACCCCGAGCGGGTCGTGGGCTTCCACTTCTTCAACCCGGTCGCGGTCATGCCGCTGCTGGAGATCATCCGCGGCGAGAAGACCTCGGACGCGGCCCTGGCCACGGCGTTCTCCGTCTCGAAGTCGCTGAAGAAGACCTCGATCCTGGTCAAGGACAGCCCGTCCTTCATCGTGAACCGGCTCCTGGGCCGCTTCATGGGCGAGGTCTCCAAGGTCGCCGACGAGGGCACCCCGGTCGACGTCGTCGAGGCCGCCTTCGCCGGGGTCGCGCCGATGGGCCCGTTCGCGCTTATCGGCCTGGTCGGTCCCGCGATCGCGTACCACAACAACGAGACACTGGCTAAGGCCTTCCCGGACCGGTTCTACCTCTCCGAGAACCTTCACCGCGTCGTCGAGGCCAAGAAGAGCTCGTTCTTCGGTCCCGACGGTCGTACGCTCGACCCCGAGGTCGAGGCGCTGCTGGTCACCGGCGACGTGGTCAAGACCGCCGAGGAGGCCCGCCGGCAGGCGCTGGAGGCCATCGCCGACGAGATCGGCTGCATGCTCGAGGAGGGCGTCGCGCAGGCCGCCGAGGACATCGACCTGGCGATGATCACGGGAGCCGGCTTCCAGTTCTGGAACGGCGGTATCACCCGTCTGCTCGACCGTGAGGGCATCTCTGAGAAGGTCACCGGCAAGAAGTTCCACTGACCTCTCGACGAACCGCCGCCGGCCACGATGTGGTCGGCGGCGGTTCGCGTTCAGTGTGTCAGGAGCTGGTTCAGGCTCAGCCCGGGCTCAGACGCGGTTGTCGACGTAGGCGCCGCTCCCGCTGCTGGCCACGCCCGGGTTCACGGTCTTCTGCCGCGAACGAGGCCGCTGCTGATCCATGCCCTGCGCGGAGCGGCGCCGGCTCTCGATCCGCTTGCGGACCTTCTCGTCAGCCGCTCGCAGGTCGAACGGCGCGGACATCTGCTCTGGTGACCAGTGGAACTCGGCCACGAGATCGTCGTAGAGCATGGATTCCCCCGAGTGCTGATTGGTGACGGTGGCGATGGTTCCGGGAGCCTGCCGGTCCCGGGACCAACGACACTCTAGACCGGGACCCGCCCCCATCTGATGGACCGCCACACGTGAAGTCCGGTCTCGATCGCGAACCGCCCCCTTCTGACCTGCGAGAACCGGTTCTTCGTCGGCCATAGGCCATGTCTCAGGGTCAGAGACGCGCGCCGGCCGCGACGCTCCACACCCGCGCGATCGACTCCGCGGTCCGGGACAGATCGCTCTCGACGCGGTCCAGCGCTTCGTGCAGCGGCCCCGGACCGGGTGCGGCGGAGAAGACCGCCGTCATGCCGGCCGCGATCGCCTGGTCCGCACCCTGCGACACGTCACCGGCGATCACGACGACCGGGACGTCGTGTGCCTGGGCGAGTCTCATCACACCGACCGGCGTCTTGCCGCCGAGAGACTGCGTGTCCAGCCTGCCCTCGCCGGTGATCACCAGGTCGGCGCCCGCGATCGCGGAGGCGAGACCGACGGCCTCCGCGACGAGGTCGAAGCCGGAGCGCAGGTCGGCACCGAGGAACGCGAGCGCAGCGAACCCGAGGCCTCCCGCCGCGCCGGCACCCGGGGTCGCCGGGTCGGCGAGCGAGCCACACACCTCGCCGAGCCGGCGCAGACCGTCGTCGAGCATCCACACGGTCGCCTCGTCGGCGCCCTTCTGCGGCCCGAAGACGTACGCCGCGCCCTGCGGACCGTGCAGCGGACTGTCCACGTCGCAGGCGGCGACCACCTCGCAGCGAGCCAGACCGGGATGCACGCCGCTGAGGTCGATCGCGGCGACGTCGTGCAGGCCGACGCCTCCGGGAGCGATGCTCGCTCCGGTCGAGGAGCTGAAGCGTACGCCCAGAGCCTGGGCCATCCCGACGCCACCGTCGGTGGTCGCGCTTCCTCCCAGCGTGAGCAGGAGGCGCTCGGCCCCGGCGTCCAGAGCGGCCTTGATCAGCTCCCCCGTGCCGTACGACGTGGCGGCCGCGGCGCTCGCCGGCGTCGGATCGACCAGGTGCAGCCCCGAGGCGGAGGCCATCTCGACCACCCCGGTGAGCCGGCCCCCGGCCTCCTCGGCAGGGATCAGTCCGAGCTCGGCGCCGACCGGCCGGCCGTGCGGGCCGGTCACGGTGTGCCGGGTGATCCGCCCGCCGAGGGAGCCGACCAGGGCGTGCAGCGTCCCCTCTCCCCCGTCGGCGACCGGCAGGCACACCGTCTCCCAGCCGGGGGCCCCGCGCCGCCAGCCGGCGGCGATGGCGGCGGCCGCCGCGGGGCTGCCGCAGCTGCCCTTGAACGAGTCCGGAGCGATGACGACGCGCACGGCTCAGACGATCAGCAGGGAGAGCGGCAGGACGACGAGCATGCCGGCGATGCCCTGGACCAGGGTCGCCATCGTCTGGGCGCGGTAGGCCTGCGGCACGCTCATCCGGCTGAACTGGCTGACCACCCAGAAGTAGCTGTCGTTGGCGTGCGAGACCGTCATCGCCCCGAGCCCGATCGCGAGCACGACCAGCGTACGTCCGAGGTCGCTGCCGAGCCCCAGGTCGGCCACCAGCGGCGCGACCAGGGCGGAGGTGGTCACCATCGACACCGTCGAGGAGCCCTGGGCCGTCTTCAGCGCGGCCGCGATCAGGAACGGCACCATGATCCCGATGCCCAGCGCCGACAGCTCGGTGCCGAGGTAGGTGCCGATGTCGGTCGCCTGGATGACGGCACCGAACGCGCCGCCGGCGCCGGTGATGAGGAGGATCGGCGCGGCGTCGACGATGCCTTCCCCGACCCGGTCGGTCACGGTCTTCTCGTGGTTGCTCGGGCGCAGGCCCGCGATCGCGATCGCCAGGCCGATCAGCAGCGCGATGACGGGCTGGCCGACGAAGCGCAGCACGTCGGCCGCCACCGTCTCGGTGCCGGGAAGGAACGGGAGCGACATCGCCGAGCCGAGCATGATCAGCAGGATCGGGATCACGATCGGGGCGAACGCCATGGCGGCACCCGGACGCTGGACGGTGTCAGCGAGCTTCTCGAACTCGGCGATCCGGCGGTCGACCTCGGCGTCCGAGACGCCGTCGGGCTGGACGTCGCGGAACCGCATCGCCCACAGCGCCCCGGCCGCGGCGGAGACGAGCCCGACCACGAGGCCCAGGGCCATCACCAGGCCCAGCTGCGCGTCGAGGCCCAGGTTGCCGGCCGCGGCGATCGGGCCGGGAGTGGGCGGGACGAGGGTGTGGGTGGCGTAGAGGCCGGTGGCCAGGGCGACGGACATCGCGACCGGACTGGTGCGAGTGCGGGCGGCCATCGACTCCTTGAGCGAGTTGAGGATGACGTACGCGGAGTCGCAGAAGACCGGGATCGACACGACGTACCCGATGATGCTCATCGTCAGCGTCGGGAACCGTCGGCCGAGCAGCTTCACGATCGCGTCGGCCATCGTGATCGCCGCGCCGGACCGGTCGAGGAAGACGCCGATGATCGTGCCGAGGATGATGACGATCCCGATGCCGCCGAGGGTGCTGCCGAAACCGCCGGTGGCGATCGCGACGACACCCGGGGTGTCACCGTCGGTCAGAGGCGGCAGCCCGAAGGCCAGGCCGCCGACCAACGCGGTCAGCAGGAGCGCCAGGAACGGATGCACCCGTGCCCACGCGGTGAGCAGGATCAGCCCGATCACCAGGGCGATCAGAATCAGCAGGTCGGCCATGGAAGTCCTTCGTCGTCATACCGGCTCGCGCCGGTCGGGCAAGATCGTGCCCGCGCGCCAGGCACGCGTCAGGCATCCGCTGCACAGCATCGACGTCGCGATGTGACGGCGTCCACAGGCAGATGGCCAAGGCCCACTGCCCGGATCTTGTGCATCTGCACAAACCGCCCCGGGCTACCCCTCCGAGCCGAGCACCGGACCGAGGTAGAGGATCAGCACGTCCGGGAGGTGGTCCATCCGCAGCCCGGTGATCTCGCCGATCCGGGCGAGGCGATACCGGACGGTGTTGCGATGGACGTGCAGGGCGCCGGCCGCCGCCGTCGCGCTGGCATGGTGCTGGATGTAGGCGCTGAATGTGGCCACGAGCTCGCCGGAGCGGTCCGCCGCGACCAGCCGCTGCCACGGCTCCGCGAGCAGGTCACCTCGCCAGCCCTCGCCCATGCCCCTGACCAGGGCGAGCAGCGGAACGTCGTCGAAGTCGTACCCGCCGCCCGTGCCGACGTGACCGGTGACCGCCAGCGTGTCGCGGGCGGTGAGGTACGCATGCTCGAAGGTGCTGCTTCCGGCGAAGGCGCGCCCGGTGGCATGCCGGAGACGGCCCTCTGTTGCATGCAGCAGCGCGCTGACATCCTCGTTGGGGCCCGGGGAGCGACCGGCGGGGCTGAAGACGACGAGCTCCTGCGGCTCCACCCGCCCGACCAGGACGCCGCGCACCTGCAGCAGTTCCCGCTGGATCCCCCGCAGGGCCTCGGTGTGACCCTGGGTGCGTGCCGCCGGTGCGATCACGGTCGCACGTCGCGGCACCTCGAGGTCGATGCCGAGTCCGGCCGCCCACTCGGCGAGCTCGCGCGGACCGAGCCGTCCGGCGGCGGCGTGGCCGACGAACTCCTCCCGCTCCCGGTAGCGCCACTGCCGGGACTCGGCTGCCTGGGCCTGGTCCACCATCAGCTCCGCCGTCACTCGGATGAGGTCGCCGAGCACGCGTACCTGCCCCGGGTCGCCGGTGATGCCGACGACCCCGACCAGCCGGCCGTGGCACCGCAGCGGCAGGTTGACGCCGGGCTGGACGCCACGCAGCGCGAGCGCGTCGGAGTGCGCGATCTCCACGATCCGCTCCTGCTGCGCCGCCAGCAGGGCCCCTTCGTGCACGGTGCCGATCCGGTCGTCCTGCCCCGAGGCCAGGATCACTCCGGCTGCGTCCATCACGTTGACGTTGTGGCCGATGACGCCCATGGTCCGTTCGACGACCTGAAGCGCCAGCTCCGGGGTCAGATGAGCGGTGCCGACCGCACCGCTCAGAGCTGCTCCTGGTGCGAGAGGCGCCCCTCGTCGATGGGAGGAACGGTGTCGCCACGGAGGAAGCCCTCCAGCACCGAGATGGTGTCCAGGGCGATCGCCTGCGGAGTCAGGCCGATCGCCTCCAGGATCTTGGGACGCTTGGCGTGGTCGAGGAACTCCTGCGGGATCCCGTGGATCTTCACCGGCGTGCGTACGTCGGCGGCGGTCAGGGTCTGCAGGAACGAGGCACCCACGCCGCCGGCGACACCGTTGTCCTCGATGGTGACGACGAGCCTGTGGTCGGCGGCCGCCTCGACGAGAGCCGGGTCGACCGGCTTCACCCAGCGGGGGTCGACGACCGTGACGCCGATGCCTTGCGCGGTGAGCCGCTCCGCGACGCCCACCGCGACCTCGGCCATCGAGCCGACGCCGAGGACCAGGACGTCCTTGGTGCCGTTGCGCACGAGCACGTCGGCATCGCCGAGCTTGGCGATCGTGGGGATGTCCTCGGGCGGGGGGCCCTTCGGGAAACGTACGACGGTGGGCGCGTCGTCGACGTCGACCGCCTCGTCGAGCAGCTCGTTGAGGCGGGTGATGTCGCGGGGCGCGGCCAGGCGGAGCCCGGGCACGACCTGGAGGAGCGACATGTCCCACATGCCGTTGTGGGAGGCGCCGTCGTCACCGGTCACCCCGGACCGGTCGAGGACGAACGTGGCTCCGGCGCGGTGCAGGGCGCAGTCCATCAGCACTTGGTCGAAGGCACGGTTGAGGAAGGTGGCGTAGACCGCGAAGACCGGGTGCAGGCCACCCATCGCGAGACCGGCGGCCGAGGTGGCTGCGTGCTGCTCGGCGATCCCGACGTCGAAGGTGCGCTTCGGGAACCTCGCCTGGAACGCGTCGAGGCCGACCGGGTGCATCATCGCCGCGGTGATCGCGACGATGTCCTGGCGGCTCTCCCCCAGCCGCACCATCGCGTCGGAGAAGTGGTCGGTCCAGATCCGGCCCTTCGGCTTCTCGGCGCCGGTCTGGACGTCGAAGGGGCCGGGCGAGTGGAACTGGTCGGCCTCGTGGCGCTCGGCCGGGTCGTAGCCGTAGCCCTTGCGGGTGATCGCGTGCACGATCACCGGGCCGCCGAACTTCTTGGCGCTGGTCAGGGCCTGCTCGAGCGAGTGCCGGTCGTGGCCGTCGACGGGCCCGACGTACTTCAGCCCGAGGTCCTCGAAGAGACCCTGGGGCGCGACCGCGTCCTTGAGCCCCTTCTTGACCGCGTGGAGCGCGTCGTAGGCCATCGCGCCGATCCCGGGCACCGCGTTGAGGCGGCGCTTGACCATGTCGAGGACGAGCTCGTAGCGCGGGTTCGTACGCAGCGAGGTCAGCGCCGTGGCCAGGCCACCGATGGTCGGGGTGTAGGAGCGGCCGTTGTCGTTGACCACGATGACCAGCTTGGAGTCGTGCTGGATCGCGATGTTGTTGAGCGCCTCCCAGGCCATCCCGCCGGTCAGCGCGCCGTCGCCGATCACGGCGACCACGTGGCGGTCCTCGCCGCGGATGGTGTAGGCCTTGGCCAGCCCGTCGGCGTAGGAGAGCGAGGTGGAGGCGTGGGAGTTCTCGACCACGTCGTGGTCCGACTCCGACTGGCTCGGGTAGCCGCTCATCCCGCCCTCGCGGCGCAGCGTGCAGAAGTCGCCGGCCCGGCCGGTGACGAGCTTGTGCACGTAGGACTGGTGGCCGGTGTCGAAGACGATCTTGTCGCGCGGGCTGTCGAAGACCCGGTGCATGGCCAGCGTCAGCTCGACCACACCGAGGTTCGGCCCCAGGTGGCCGGTGTTGGTGGCCACCGTCCGGATCATCACGTCCCGGATCTCGCTCGCGAGGAGCTCGAGCTGGTCGTCGGAGAGATCACGAAGATCCTGCGGCGCGGCGATGCGTTCGAGGAGACCCATAGGAGGGGATTCTACGTCTCGGCCCTGAGGGGCGCCGACTCGGATAGCGCCTCGTGCTGGCGCGATCCGAGGAACTGCCCGAGCCCGATCCGAGCGGAGTCGCTGAGGTCCAGGTCAGGTGCCTTCGCCGGGTCGACGAAGACGATCTGCCGGCCCTCGTGGCACACGATGTCGGCATCGGTGAGGTCTGTTCCGGCCGCGTACAGATGGACCTTGTCGTCGGTGCCCGTCTCGGGGTGGTGGACGTCGTGGACGGCGACCAGGTGCAGGTCGGCGGGGCTCACCCGGATCTCCGTCTCCTCCTCGAGCTCACGCGCGGCGCCGGCCAGCGGGTCCTCACCGGGCTCGAGGTGGCCGCCGCAGAAGGACCACTTCTCCGGCGCGATGCGCGGGTGCTCGTCACGCTCCTGGAGCAGCACCCAGCCACGACGGTCGACAAGGATCACAGCGGCGAACTCGGTCATGAGGTGCGAGCCTAGTTGCTTCCCGGACCGGCGCTCGCGGCCGACCTGCCGACACTCCTGTGAGGCGTACGTTCCTTGACTGGACGCAAGCCAAGGCAAAGACTGGCTTCATGGCAATGACCAAGAAGCAGAAGGCGATCCTGTCCACCGGCGCTCTCGTGGCCCAGGCGGCAGTCGCTCCGGTGATCCTGCGTGACCTGCAGAAGCGCTCCGACGACGAGATCCGCGGACCGCGGACCCTGTGGCGGCTGTGGGGCAGCACCAACCTGCTCGGCGCAGCGGTCTATTGGTTCTACGGCCGCAAGCCGGCCCAGGCTTAGGCCCTCGCCACTCCGCGAGGCCCGGTGAGGAGCCGGATCGCGAAGATCAGCTCCTCGACGTCGGCGAACCGGCGCAGGTCGCAGCCGGTGCGCTCGGCGATCCGCTCGAGCCGGTAGTAGGCGGTGTTGACGTGCATGTGCAGGCGCTCCGCGGCGAGCTTTGCATTCAGGTCGCTGGCGACGTAGGCCAGCATCGTATCGATCATCGCCCCGTCGCGCGCCAGGTCGTCGGTGACGAATTGACGCAGCTCCGGACGGATCAGTCGACGCACGGTGGCGTCCTCGCGCAGCACCAGGTAGTCGACCGTCGAGAGCATCGGCAGCGCCACCACACCCGGCTGCTCCGCCAGGGAGTCGCGGGCGATCCCAGCCTCGGCGTACGCCGCCGGGACGTCTGCCCAGCCGGTGTGGACGGTGCTGACGCCGACCGCCAGATCGATGCCCTGACGGGCGAGCTGGCGGTGCACCCGGCGTAGATCGGGCACGAGAGCCTGCACGTCGTCGGTGGCCACCGGCAGGATTCCGATCATCTGCTCCTGCTGGATCACCGCGACGCCCTCCTGATCCGGACCGAGCTCGGTGCGGATGACCCGGAGCGCTTCGCGCAGACTCTGGCCGACACGTAGGGGGCGCACCGGGACCGCGATGATCACTACCGCCCGTCCGTCGCGCTCGAGCCCGCACGAACGAGCGACATCAAGCCTCGGACCCGCCGGGACCTCACGTCCGGCCAGAAGATCCTCGACAAGGTCCCGCCGGATCCGGTCCCCCTCGGCAAGCTCGAGCTGCTGGGTGTTGAGGTAGGCCTCGGCAGCCACCGTGCTCCCCACCTCGATCACCTGCATCACGCGCGAGGCCGCGGCCAGCGCCGCCTGGCTGGTCTCTGGGTCCGAGGCAGCGATCTCGACGATTCGCTCCCACAACGCGACCTGCCCCAGACGGAAGGCATGCAGGAAGTCAGCGAGCGCGACCCCTTGGCGCACCCGGTTGGCCGCCTGACCGGCACTCAGGGGGAAGTCCTCGCGGACCGCGTCGCGCCCCTCCTCGAGAGTGATCAGCACCGCATGGAAGACCGCCTCGGCATGGCGGCCGACATCGCTGCGCAGGTTGGGGTCGCGGCTGGCCGCGTAGGCCGGGACCTGCTCCCAGGTGCGCGTCAGGAAGACCTCGACGGTCGTCGGCAGGCGGTCTCGGACGCCGGCGACGATGCGCTTGATCGGATCGGTGCTCATCAGGACCTCCTCGTCCGGAGTTGTAGGTCGACCACAACGAGTTCTGTGGCTCGTACTCGTGGCCCCGAGGCCCGTTGCGACCGCACAGTGATGCCTGTCACACCCGACATCCTGCCGCACACGGCGGGACGGACACAGAGGCAGGCACATGACCACAACGACCCAGCCCCGGTCGATGTCACGGATCGCGATGGCATCGCTGGTCGGCACGACCATCGAGTTCTACGACTTCCTCATCTACGGCTACGCCGCCGCACTGGTCTTCGGACCGCTCTTCTTCCCCTCGCTCGGCACCGCCGCCGGCACCTGGGCATCCGTCGCGACGTTCGGGGTCGCCTTCGTCTTCCGCCCGCTGGGCGCCGTGGTGTTCGGGCACTTCGGCGACCGGCTGGGCCGCAAGCGCACCCTGGTGACGACGCTGCTGATGATGGGTGGTGCGACCTTCGCGATCGGCCTGATCCCGACGGCCGCTGCGATCGGAGCGGCGGCGCCGCTGCTGCTGGTGCTCCTGCGAGCGACCCAGGGCACCGCGCTCGGCGGCGAGTGGGCAGGCGCGGCGCTGCTCACCTCCGAGTACGCCGCAGAGGGCAAGCGCGGGCGCTACAGCCTGTTCCCCCAGCTGGGCCCCGGACTCGGCGTGATCATCGCCAGCGGGACCTTCCTGCTCACGATCCAGGTGATCGGCTTGGCGGCCTTCCAGCAGTGGGCCTGGCGGGTGCCGTTCCTGGTCAGCATCGTGCTCATCGCGCTCGGCCTCTGGGTCCGGCTCAACATCGCCGAGACGCCGTCGTTCGCGAAGGTCACGGCCGCTCGAGCCAAGGTTTCCTTCCCGTTCGCCGCCGCACTCCACGACCAGTGGAGGCAGATCCTGCTCGGCGGCGGGATGCTGGCGATGACGTTCGGCGCCTTCTACCTCGCCGTGGTCTTCCTCGGCGGCATCGCCACCAGGCCGCCGGAGGAGAACGGACTCGGTCTCACCCTCAACCAGATGCTGACGGCCAACATGGTGGCCGGCCTCGTCCTCTGCGTCGCGGTGATCGGGTCCGCACTGCTCTCCGATCGGGTCGGCCGACGCGCCGTGCTGTTGAGCGGGACGGTCTTCGGCCTGATCGCCGGCCCGGTGGCGTTCGCGATCCTGACCCCCGGCGACGCCGGCTCGTTCACCCTGGCAATGGCGGTGCTGATGATCGCCATCGGCATCCCCTACGGGCCGGCCGCGGCGTACCTTCCGGAGCTCTTCCGGGCGGAGTACCGCTATACCGCTGCCGGAATGGCCTACAACCTGGCCGGGATCATCGGCGGCGCGCTGCCGCTCGTGATCGGCGGCGCGCTTCTGGAGCGCTGGGGCACCAGCGGCCTCGCCGGCTTCGTGACGGTCCTGGCCGTGTTCAGCACCGCGTGCCTACTCGCGCTGCGCGAGACCCGCGGCCAGGTGCTGGACGCCGATCCCGTCTCCCCAGCCACGACGGCCTGAACCCGCGTCACGTCTGGATCATGCCGGAACTCCCCAAGGGCCCGACCGGCAAGATCCTGCGCCGCGAGATCGATTCGTCGGCAGTTTCGAACTGACCTCGAAACCGGATACCCGGGCCGGCATCAGAACCCATTTATAGTCCGTCACCACCCGATTTATAGCGGCCTCACACATTTCCCGACGCGCCCTTCCCAAACGAGCCAGGGCTGCTGAATGGTGCTATGTGTCGGGGGTCACAAATATCTCGGCCTTGCCCAACCAGGAGTGAGCACACCATGGAGAATCATCCCGCTGAGGGCCCGTCTCGGGTCTCCAGACGTTCGTTCGTCGGCTACGTCATCGGCGGCGCGACCCTGATCGCCGCAGCCGATCTGGGCCTGACGCCGTCCGCGGCCAACGCGGCACCGATCCCGTCGGTGCCACAGATTCCGGAGGTCTATGACCTCAACGACTTCCTCACGCACTGCGCGATGCCGACCTCGAACCTGATCGCGATCGAGGTCGACGAGAAGGGGCATGCCCACTTCGCGCTGCCGCGGATGGAGGTAGGCCAGGGGATCACCACGGCCGTCGCGATGCTGATCGCCGAGGAGCTCGAGCTCCCGATCGACCACGTGCACGTGACGCTGGCCCCGGCTCGCCCCGAGCTGCTGTTCAACCAGCTGACCGGCGGGTCCAACACGATCGTCTCGGTCTACACCCCGGTCCGGGTCGCCGCCGCCATCGCACGCAAGGCGCTGCTCGAGGCGGCCGCGATCATGCTCGGGGGCGCGGTGACCCAGCTGACCTCCAAGGAAGGCGTGATCAGTCTCCCGGACGGTTCGTCGGTGACCTACGGCGAAGCCGCTGCCAAGGCGGCGAAGCCGACGACCGAGAAGGTCGAGGTCGAGCTGAAGAAGACCTCCGACCACAAGGTCGTCGGAAAGCCCCATCGGCGCATCGACGCGCGCGAGGCCGTCACCGGCAAGAAGCAGTTCGCGATGGACCTCGACATCCCCGACGCCCTGCCCACGATGGTGTGCCGCGCGCCCGAGCTCAACGGCACGCCGCACGCGATCAACAACAAGGGCGACGTCGAGACGATGCCGGGTGTCACCCACGTCGCGATCATCCCGACCGGTGTCGCGGTCCGGGCCAAGACGTTCGGTCAGTGCATCGACGCCGTCCGCGCGCTGGACGTCACCTGGAACTCCGGCACGGTCGGCGGGCTGTCGGCCAAAGACATCAAGGCCGAGCTCAAGGCCGGACAGATCCCGCTCGCGGTGCCGAAGATCGGGGCGACCTCGGTCGACGGCGAGTTCACCTTCCACTTCCGCAGCGGCTCGGCCCTCGAGCCGAACTGCGCGGTCGCGGACGTACGCGACGGCGAGGCCACCGTCTGGGGCGGCCTGAAGTCGCCGATCGACGCCCAGGGCCGGATCGCCAAGGCGCTCGGCCTCCCCCAGACCAAGGTGACGGTCAACGTGGTCCAGGGCGGCGGGTCCTTCGGCCGCAAGCTCTTCAGCGACGCCGCCGTGGAGGCCGCGCACGCCTCGAAGGCCTTCGGTGCGCCGGTCAAGCTGATGTGGCACCGCGCCGACGAGCCGCGCCAGGGCCGGGTGCACCCGATGGCGGTCTCCAAGGTCCGGGCCACGGTGCTGGCCGGCAGCATCCTCACATTCGAGCAGCGCCACGCCAGCGTGGCCACCGACTTCACCCACGGGCTCGGCGAGCGGCTGACCGCCGAAGCGGCCGCGCTACCGACCGGTCTGTCGAACCTGACCTTCTCTGAGTCGATCTTCCTGCTCAGCCAGGAGCTGCCGTACAACTTCGGGGTCGTCACACAGCTGCTCAACGAGCCGAAGCCCGCGGTCGACCGGTTCAACACCAGCTCGGTGCGCAACATCTACTCCCCCGACGTCGCCACCGCCAGTGAGCTCATGGTCGACCAGCTCGCCAAGAAGCTGAAGCAGGATCCGGTCACCTTCCGGCGCAACTATCTCAAGAGCGACGTCGTCAAGCGGGTGCTCGACCGTGCCGCCGAGCTCGGCGACTGGGGCCGCTCGATGCCCGCAGGAACGGCACAGGGCATCGCCGTCCACAAGGAGTACAAGGGCGCCACCGCCGTCCTCGTCGAGATCGACTGCCGCCCCGAGACCGTCAACCGCAAGGTACGCGACGCGGTCACCGGACCCCGGGTCACCAAGGCCGTCGTGGTCGCCGACGTCGGCCTGGTGATCAACCCCGCCGGAGTGAAGGCCCAGATGATGGGAGGCTTCTCCGACGGGATGTGCCAGGCGCTGACCTACAGCAACCACCTGGTCGACGGGCAGTTCCTGGAGGCCAGCTGGGACAACTCGGCCTACACCCGTCAGTGGAACACGCCGTTCGAGTTCGAGTGCGAGGTGATCGAGTCGCACGGCAGCCAGCCGGGCGGTGTCGGCGAGGCCGGCGTGGCCGCCTCCATGGCCGCCGTCGCCTGCGCCTACGCCCGAGCCACGGGCAAGATGCCCACGGAGTTCCCGATCAACTTCCACGACCCGCTCCACTTCGAGCCCAAGTCCTTCATCCCGTCCGTCCCCGAGTCGCCGACCGACGGCCTCTCCTACACGTTCTGAGGTCTTCGATGCCTACTCACACCTTCCAGCTCAACGGCGAGTCCGTCACCGTCGACGTCGAGGACGACGTACGCATCCTGTGGGTCCTGCGCGACATCCTCGGTGTCACCGGACCCAAGTACGGCTGCGGCATCAACGTCTGCAAGGCCTGCACCTCACACATCAACGGCAAGGCGTTCAACCCCTGCTCGGTGCGGGTCTCCGACATCGGCGCCGACGACGAGATCACCACGATCGAGGGTCTTGCCGACACCGCCCCGGGCAAGGGGCTGCACCCGATGCAGGAGGCCTGGCTCGAGCACGACGTCGCCCAGTGCGGCTACTGCCAGCCCGGCCAGATCATGGCCGCGGTCGCTCTGGTCAACAAGGTCCGCGAGGAGGGCCGCGCGATCAACGAGGCTGACCTCGACACCATCCGCAACGTCTGCCGCTGCGGCACCTACACCCGGATCCGCGAGGCCATCAAGACCGGACAGGACGCGATGGCCCGTGGGCTCTAGTAGCCGGAGAGCTCCTGCTCGATCCGCTCGACCTTCGCCGTGAGCTGGCCGGTGTAGCCGGGCCGGATGTCGGCCTTGAGCACCAGCCCGACCCGCGGCGAGACGGCGGCGACCGCGTCGACGCACTGCTTGATGACACCCATGACCTCGTCCCACTCACCTTCCAGGTTGGTGAACATGGCGTTGGTCTCGTTGGGCAGTCCGGAGTCGCGGACGATACGGATCGCCTCCGCGACGGACGCGGCCACCGAGCCATCGGGGTCGTCGGAGGTCGTCGGGGCGATCGAGAAGGCGACGAGCATGTCGAGACAATATCCAACTGGCTCTCCAACTGCCTCCGTCGGCTGCATATAGTGGCGCCGCCGGGGGCCGAACGTGCCACAGCCGGCGGGAAGGAAGGCGATGAGTGAGGGACTCGACCGGCTCGCTGCCACGCTCGGCGTGCCGGCCACGCGGCTCGCGCCGCTGGAGGCGTACGACGACCAGCAGCTGGACCGCTTCGACGATCTGGTCCGGGGCGTGATGACCGCGGAGGACAAGGCGTTCGACGCCTCTCTCGACGAGGCGCTGAAGATGGTTCCGAAGATGCTGCGAGGGGTCGTCCAGAGGATGCTCGGAGGTGCCCGATGACGGCTCTGACCAGCGCGCTGGAGATCACCAAGCTCGCCCACGAGATGCATGTGGACGAGGCCGAGCTCGCGTTCCTCGCCACCACCTCCCCCGACGACCTCCGCGACCTGCGCGGGATCGTCTCGCACGCGATGTTCAGCCGCCACGAGTCCCGGGTCAAGGGGCTGGCCGCGGTCAGCAAGAAGCTCCCCGCGGCGGTCACCGCGAAGATCACCGAGATCGCGATGGGGCCGATGCTCAGTGCCCGCGTGGCTGCAGTGATGGATCCGGCCGACGCCGCGAAGCTGGCCGGCCACCTGAAACCGGAGTTCCTCGCCGAGCTCTCCGTCCACCTCGACCCGAGTCGGGTGGGCGCCATCATCGCCAGGCTCGACCGGGCACTGCTCGTCGACGTCGGCCGCCGGCTCCTGGCCGACGGTCACGTCCTGACGCTGGCCAGGTTCACCAGCGTCGTCGGCCCCGAGACCTCGCTCCAGGTGATGGACGGCGCCTCCGGCGCCGAGATCCTCCAGGTGGCGCTCTTCCTCGACGACACCTCGGTGCTCGACCCGATCCTCGCCGGCCTCTCCGACGAGACCCTCGCCGAGCTGGTTGCCGCCACCGACGATCACGGCGAGGCAGCCGAGGTGCTCCTGGCGATCCTGAGCGAGGACAGTCGCGCCAGGATCGCCTCGCTCGCCTGAGGCCGGAACCTGGCCATCCGGTGACAAGCTGTCGAACGACGGCGAAATGAGCGCGCCATCGCGCGACCTGGCGGTTACCGTCCGCGCGTGCCCACTGTCCATCTGCCGCACCCTCCCCTCCCCCCGGAACACCGGGACGGAGGCGAGGGGCGCATCAGGCTGCTGCTCGGAGCGCTGCTGACCGGGTCCTTCGCGCTGCGTCTGGTCGGCATCGACCATGGTCTGCCCCAGGTCTACAACCCCGACGAGGAGCTCCACTTCGTCCCGCAGGCCGCGGCTGCCGCGGACGGCGACCTCAACCCGGGCTACTTCCAGAACCCGTCGGCGCTGACCTACCTGCTGGCCATCGTGTTGCGGATGGTCTACATCGGCCAAGACGTGACCGAGCAGCTGGCAGCCGATCCCGGCGAGGTCTTCTGGGTGTCTCGGGTCGTGGTCGCGACTCTGGCGACCGTTCTGGTCTACCTCGTCTACCGACTGGGACGCCGGCTCTACGGCGCTGCCGCGGGGTTGATCGCCGGCGCCCTGCTGGGTTTCGCCTTCCTCCCCGTCTTCTACAGCCATCAGGCGCTCAACGACATCGTCACGCTGATCCCGGTGACGCTGGCGATCTGGGCTTCGATGCGCGCCTACGAGGGCGGCCGCCTGGCCGACTTCGCGCTCGCCGGCACGATGGTCGGGCTCGCCGCCGGCACCAAGTACTCGGCCGGACCGGTCGCGCTGGTCGTCGGGCTGGCCGGCCTCCTGCGTCTCCTCGAGCGCAAGGACCGGGTGCTCCCGACCCTCACCGCCCTCGTCTGCTCAGGGGTGGCCTGTTTCGCGGCGTTCGTGCTGGTCAACCCATTCCTGGTGATCGACTTCGACTACGCGATCCGCCAGTACAGCGGGCAGTCGGCGCAGCTCCCCGCCGGCAAGATCGGGCAGATCGGCGACGCCTGGTCCTACTACCCGTACTCCCTCCTCTGGGGGCTCGGTGTGGTGCCGGTCGCGATGGCGCTGCTCGGCGCGATCTCCGGGCTGCGCAGCGACCGGGGACGTACGCTGCTGCTGGTCCTCTTCCCCGTCGTGCTCTACCTCTACGCCTCCACCCAAGGCCGGTTCTTCGCCCGCTGGATGCTGCCGACCTACCCGCTCCTGGCCGTCCTCGCCGGGCTCGGGGCGGTCGTCCTGGCCGGCTGGATCGCCAGGCGCCTCACCGAACGGCGACGGACCCGTCTGGCGGGGCCGGCGCTGCCGGCGGTTGCGCTCCTCATGCTCGCCCAGCCCATGGTCGACTCGGTGCGCAACTCCGTCATCCTCACCCGCACCGACACCCGAACCCTTGCCCTCGGCCACCTCCGCGACCACCTCCCGCCCGGAGCCCGGATCGTGGTCGAGCCGGCCTTCCCTGCCGCGTACCTCGACTCCGCAGACGTCGCGCAACGGCCGGTCGCGCGGCCGTTCCAGGAGTATGAGTCACGGCTGAGTCCCGAGCTCGTCGACGCCTACCGCGAGGAGGGCTACTGCTGGGTGCTGGTCACCAGCCACCAGCGCGACCGCGGCCTCGCAGCCGGGCTGAGCGGCGCCGCTGCCTACTACGATCGGCTGCGACGCGAGGCAGACCAGATCGTGACGATCTCGCCCTACCGAGACGGAGCGAGCGCGCCGAGGTTCTCCTTCGACTTCAGCTACGACTGGTATCCGCTCGCGTTCGAGCGCCCCGGCCCCGAGATCGAGGTCGTCTCGCTCTCCGAGTGCACCGGCTGAGCTCGCAGCTCACGCACCAGCACCACCGCTGCCGCCAGCACGACCACGTCGCCGATCACGAAGAGGCCGCCGCCGAGCAGGCTGTGCACCGGACCGGTGAGCTGGGTCTGCAGCAGAACGTGGGCGACGAGTGCCACGGCGAGCATGATCGAGACGAAGACGTACGCCACCTTCGCCTCCAGCGCAGCGGGGTCTGCCCCAGGCGTCAGGGCCCGGCCGAGGCGTAGCACGGCCAGAGCCACCAGGGTGGCCGTCAGCGGCAGCAGCGGCATCGCATATCGAGCATGGATCCAGCCGCCGCCGGCGATGAAGGAGGCGATACTGGCGACCACCAGCGCCGAGTAGCCCACCACGACTCCCCACGCTGCCCAGTCCTCCGCGGAGACGGTGCCGATCCAGCGCCGCAGGGCCCGCCGGCCGCTGAGCTGACGGTGCCGCGCGCGGGCCTCGACCCAGAGCGCGGCGAGCACGACCGCGAGAACCAGGACGGGCACGACCACGAGCACGTTGAGCAGCCGCTCGTCGATCCACAGCGAGGCGAAGAGCCGCCAGTGGAACGTCGGGTCGAGCAGGGTGCCGAGCGTGGTGCCCGACGGCTCGCGGCCGAACTTCTCGAAGAGAGCTGCCGAGGCCGTCGGGTCGCCGTAGAGACGGATGTTGCGTACGTAGAACCAGGCGACCGCCACCACCGGCACGATGCCGACCACGAAACCGCCCACGAGACCGCTCACCAGACCCGCGCGGCTGCGCCGGTGGAGCCACGTCGCGCCGACCACGGCCAGGCAGGCGAGCGCCACTGCGATCACGCCTGTCGACCGGGTCGCCACCGAGGCGGTGGCCGCGGCTGTGATCAACGCGATCCGGGTTGGAGTGACCCCCGCTCTGACCATCCGCAGCGCGACCAGCACCACGAACAGCATGGTCACGACGGAGAGGCCGTCGTTGTAGATGCCGCCGCCGCGGTAGGGGATCGCACCGCAGGAGAGCGCGAGAGCCGCGGCGAGCAGGGGCACCGCCGGGCGTCGAGGCACCAGCTCACGCGAGATCAGCCCGACCAGGAGGACCGAGAGGGCCAGGCCGATGCCGTTGAGCAGCCGCATGCCGAAGTAGGTGACCCCTGGATGACCGGTGGCGTCACCGAGCGCGACCAACGGCAGCGACAGGACGTAGAAGAGCGGCGGATGGTTGGCGACCCAGACCGCGCTGTGGGCCTCGTCCTTGGTCGCCAGGATCGCCGACATTCGCGGGTAGGCGTCCGGCTCCGCCGGGATCGGGGTGTCGATGGTCGGCAGCTGCCCCCGGTACAGCACCTCCGCGTAGCCCGCGTGGGCACGCTCGTCGGCCTGGTGCAGCGGCGCGGTCGCGACAGCCGTCTGCAGGCACAGCACGAAGACCACGACGCCGACCAGCAGAAACGCTCTGCGATTGGGCACACCCAAATCTAGGACGCCATCATCCCCGGCGAGCACTCATCTGGGCCCCCAGCGGGCATGTTCGTCCGGCGTTCGCCCAGATGTCATGAGGCCGGGCCCGCCGCTCCATCGGAGCAACGGGCCCGGCCAAGCGCGAGGTGAAGGGTCAGCTCACCAGGCTGCGCAGGACGTACTGCAGGATGCCGCCGTTGCGGTAGTAGTTGGCTTCACCGGGGGTGTCGATGCGGACGACCGCGTCGAACTCGACACTCGCCCCACCATCGGGCGCAGTGGCGGTGACCTTGACCGTCTTCGGGGTGACGCCCTCGTTGAGCGCGGTGATGCCGGAGATCGAGAAGGTCTCCTCACCGGTCAGGCCGAGGCTGTCGGCGTTCTGGCCCGCGGGGAACTGCAGCGGGATGACGCCCATGCCGATGAGGTTGGAGCGGTGGATGCGCTCGAACGACTCGGTGATGACCGCCTTGACGCCCAGCAGCGAGGTGCCCTTGGCGGCCCAGTCGCGCGAGGAGCCGGAGCCGTACTCCTTGCCACCGAGGACGACCAGCGGGGTGCCGGACGCGGCGTAGTTCTGCGCCGCGTCGTAGACGAAGCTGACCGGAGCGTCGGGCTGGGTGAAGTCGCGGGTGTAACCACCCTCGGTGCCCGGGGCGACCTGGTTCTTGATCCGGATGTTGGCGAAGGTGCCGCGGATCATGATCTCGTGGTTGCCTCGGCGCGAACCGTAGGAGTTGAAGTCCCGCTGCTCGACACCGTGCTCGATGAGGTACTTGCCGGCAGGCGAGTCCTTCTTGATGTTGCCGGCAGGGCTGATGTGGTCGGTGGTGACCGAGTCGCCCAGCTTCAGCAGCACCCGGGCGCCCTCGATGTCGGTGACCGGGGCCGGGGTCTTGGCCATGCCCTCGAAGTAGGGAGCCTTGCGGACGTAGGTCGACTCCTCGTCCCAGGTGAAGGTGTCACCGGTCGGGGTCGGCAGGTTCTTCCAACGCTCGTCGCCCGCGAAGACGTCGGCGTAGTCCTTCGTGAACATGTCGGAGGAGATCGAGGTGGCGATGGTCTCCTCGACCTCGGCCGGGGTCGGCCAGATGTCCTTGAGGAAGACGTCGTTGCCGTCCTGGTCCTGGCCCAGCGGGTCCTCGAACAGGTTCACGTTCATGTTGCCGGCCAGGGCGTAGGCGATGACCAGCGGCGGCGACGCGAGGTAGTTCATCTTCACGTCGGGGTTGATGCGACCCTCGAAGTTGCGGTTGCCGGAGAGGACCGAGACGACGGCGAGGTCGTGCTCGTTCACCGCGGCGGAGACCTCGGGGATGATCGGGCCCGAGTTGCCGATGCAGGTCACGCATCCGTAGCCGACCAGGTTGAAACCGACCTTCTCCAGGTAGGGCGTGAGGCCCGACTTGTCGTAGTAGTCGGTGACGACCTTCGAGCCCGGCGCGAGGGTGGTCTTGACCCACGGCTTGCGGGTCAGGCCCTTCTCGACGGCCTTCTTGGCCAGCAGCGCCGCACCGATCATGACCGACGGGTTGGAGGTGTTGGTGCAGGAGGTGATCGAGGCGATCGTGACCGCGCCGTTCTCCAGCTCGAACTGCTGACCGTCGGCCAGGGTGACCGGGATCTTCGCGTCTACTGCCTTGGAGGTGTACGTCGGCAGGTGACCCTCAAAGGAGGTCTTGGCGTCGGTGAGGGAGACGCGGTCCTGCGGGCGCTTCGGGCCGGCGATCGAGGGGACGACCGTGGCGAGGTCGAGCTCGAGCTTCTCCGAGAAGCGCGGCTCGGCGGCCGGGTCGTGCCAGAGGCCCTGCTCCTTGGCGTACTTCTCCACCAGCGCCAGCTGCTCCTCGGAGCGGCCGGTGAGCTTGAGGTAGTTGATGGTCTCCTCGTCGACCGGGAAGATCGCGATGGTGGAGCCGAACTCCGGGCTCATGTTGCCGATGGTGGCGCGGTTGGCCAGCGGCAGCGCGGTGACTCCGTCGCCGTAGAACTCGACGAACTTGCCGACCACACCGTGCTTGCGCAGCATCTCGGTGATGGTGAGCACCAGGTCGGTCGCGGTCGAGCCCTCGGGCAGGTCGCCGTTGAGCTTGAAGCCGACCACGCGCGGGATCAGCATGGAGACCGGCTGGCCCAGCAGCGCGGCCTCGGCCTCGATGCCGCCGACGCCGAAGCCGAGGACGCCCAGGCCGTTGACCATGGTGGTGTGGGAGTCGGTGCCGACGCAGGTGTCGGGGTAGGCCTGCAGCTCGCCGTCCACCTCACGGGTGAAGACGGTGCGGGCGAGGTGCTCGATGTTGACCTGGTGGACGATGCCAGTGCCCGGCGGGACGACCTTGAAGTCCTCGAAGGCGGTCTGGCCCCAGCGCAGGAACTGGTAGCGCTCGCGGTTGCGCTCGTACTCGATCTCGACGTTCTTCTCGAACGCCTCCGGGGTGCCGAAGACCTCGGCGATCACGGAGTGGTCGATGACCATCTCGGCGGGCGAGAGCGGGTTGATCTTGGTCGGGTCGCCGCCGAGCTCGGCCGCGGCCTCGCGCAGGGTGGCGAGGTCGACGATGCAGGGCACGCCGGTGAAGTCCTGCATGATCACGCGCGCCGGCGTGTACTGGATCTCCTTGTCGGGATCGGCGGTCTCGTCCCAGCCCGCCAACGCCTTGATGTCGTCGGCGGTGATGTTCGCGCCGTCCTCGGTGCGCAGGAGGTTCTCCAGCAGCACCTTCAGCGAGAAGGGCAGCGACTGAACGTCGAGGCCCTCACCCTTGACCGCATCCAGGCGGAAGATCTCGTAGGACTTACCGTCCACGTCCAGGGTGCTCTTGGCACCGAAGCTGTCCTTGCTGGCCAACGCGTTCATCTCCTTGCTCGCGTCTACAGACGTACGAATTCAAGTCTTTGGAACCCATCCTGCCCCGGCTACCCGCGCCGGGAAAACAAAGGCTCACCTAACCTTTTGTGGCGGCCACCCGCCCAATCTCTTGATATCAAGATACATGATGTCGAACGACAATTCGAATCACCCGGCGCGCCGAGTTGTGACCACCGCCGCTGACAGCGATCCTCGGATGCTCCATGATTGGTCCGACCGGGCCTCCCGGCGGGCCCCTGCTCGTCGGAGCCAGTAGTGATGCGAGGAGAGCGTTGAGCACACTGATCGCTGTTGTGGCACTGGTGGTCGCCGCGGCTGCCGCCGCCGTCGCCTGGCGCCTGCGGCGGTCCAACAAGGCCCTGCGCGCCGAGACCATCGGGCTGCTGTGGCGGCTGGAGCAGGCCGACCTCACGGTGCCGCGCAACGCCTACGCCGAGCTCCCACCCGAGGACCGGCTGCTGAGCATCCGCATCCTCAACCCGCTCGAGCTGGCCTCCGCCCAGACCAAGGCCGCCACGATGCTGCACCGGGTGCGCCCCGCGCTGCTCTCGAAGATGGTCTACGACCAGGCCGCCGAGTCGCTGCGCGAACGGCTCGCCGACGAGGGTGTCGTGGCCGAGGTCAAGGTCCATGCTGGTCGCTAGCCTCGCTCTGCTCGCCGCACTCGGCGCTGCCGTCGTCGTCGCCCTCGCCCTCCAGGAGCAGCACCGTCTGGAGCAGGCGCTGGAGGACGTACGCCTCGGGGACCTGAAGGCGCGCACGTCTCACGCCGAGGCCGAGCGCGCCGCGAACTGGCTCGGTCCGATCACCGACCCGATCACGGCACCGTTCGCCGGCGCGACCCGATCGGTGGCGGATGCGCTCGCCCGCGTCGTGCCTCGTTCACACCGGCGCGGCACGCGCGTGCTCGACGCGGTGCCGACCGCGACGACCAGGGAGCTGCTCGGCACCCTCGGACCTCACCTCGACGAGGCCGTCCTCGACCGCAGGCAGCTGGTCACCGACCTCTCCGAGGACCCGACGATGGCGATGCGTGCCATCACCGACGACGCAAGCCGCTAGCTGTAACCAACCTATTGGCCGGGTACAGCTAGCGACTCCACTCCACGTTGACTCCACCAAGACTCAAGATAGCTCGGCCAGCTGGTTGACTCGGAGATGGAGGATCCCTGCGTCCCAGTCGATTCGGTCCACGTCGTCCCAGGCGACGTACCCGGTGTGCCGGTGCAATGCCCGGATGATCACCCGGATCAGCCACGGGCCTTGTTCTTGGTGACGGTCGTAGCCGAAGAGCGTGCCTGGCCGCGCCCTGCCAGCGATGACTCCTTCGACGACCAGCTCCGCAAGCGGTCCGGAGACGCGCTGGGAGGGCGTCAGACGCAGATCGAGGACGCGGCCGCCGCCGCGGCCGTCGGCGAAGCGGATCGACATTCCGAGGACGTCATCGAGCCGGTGGCTGCTCATTCGGGGTTCACCTCCGACCCGGGCAGGGCGGTGATGAACCGGTCACGCACCCACTGTTCGAAGCCGTCCACGTCCACCTCATCAGCCGACACCCCCAGCTCCACCGCGCTGGTCAGGTGGGCGACCTTGGACCACTCGATCCGGGCCGGCTCGGTGCGGCCGCTCAGCCGCGACCAGGAGCCGCGCACGATGTTGCCCAGGGCCCCTCCCAGCCGCGGACCGAAAGCGCCGGGGCCGGTGAGCAAGGCGGTGACGTAGAGACGACCGTCCTCACGCTGTTCGAGCTCGACGTCGTCGACCTTGGCCACCGTCCGCCCGTCGTTGGCGACGATCTGCCGGTCCATGAGGCTGAGGTAGGCGTCAATGGTCTGCGGTGCGTTGTTCATACAGTCCCCATCTTGGTCCAGATCATCAACGGAATCGCCGCGAGCGAGGCCAGGAGAACGATCACCAGGTAGATGGTGCCCAGGATATTGGTGAGGATGCCGTTGCACCGGTCCCGCATGTATCCACGGTCGTTGGCGACGATGAGGATCGGTAGGTAGGTCAGCGGTAGGGCGACCGCCGCGAACACGACCGAGAACTCCGTGACGAGGATGGGGTCGATCGTGGTCATCAGGACGACTGCGGCGACAATCGCGGACAACAGGATGACCGCGTGGAAACGCGACGCCTCGCGAGGGCGCACGGCCTTGCCCCACTGCCAGCCGAAGTACTGGGCGATGCTGTACCCGACAGCGAGGCCCGTCTCGCAGGCGGCCCCGAAGGTGGCGGCGAAGAACCCGAGGATCGCCACGGCCAGACCGAGCTTGCCCAGTGCCATGGCCACCGGCAGCCCGACCTGACCGAGAGTCTCGACCTCGATACCCGCGGGCATCAGTGTGACCGCGGCCGCTCCGGCGATGGCCAGTGACAACAGCCCGCCGAGCGGGAATCCGATCAGCACGTTGGCCCGCATCGTCGGGATGCTCTTGGACGACCAGCGCTCCTCGACGCCACCGGAGGAGAAGAAGAAGACCTCGTACGGCGTCATCGCCGCCCCGAAGAGGGCAACCGCGTAGTACCAGTACGACGGCCAGGGCTCGGCGGACGGCTTGTCGGCTGTCGCCGCGTCGCTCCACAGCTGGCTCCAGTCCGGGCCCAGGTGCCACAGCGCCACACCGAAGACCACCAGGGCCAGACCCAGGAGACCGAAGGTGTTCTCCACGAACGAGAACTTCGCTCGCCACAGCACCAGCCACACCGCGGCGGCGGTGAACGGGATCCAGAAGTAGGACCACACCGAGGTCGCCAGCTCGAGCGCCAGTGCCACGCCGCCCACCTCCGCCACGAATGTCAGCAGCGTGACGGCCATGGATCCGACCAGGTTCGCGAGCCCGATACGGGGCCCGAGCCGCTCGCGGATGATGTCGAAGGTGGGCCGGCCGCTCATTGCGACCACCCGGCCCGACATCTCGGCGAACACACAGATCCCGATCACACCGAGGACCACCACCCAGGCCAGTGACATCCCGAAGCGGGAGCCGACCGTCGCGTTGGTCACCAAGTCCCCGATGTCGACGAAGCCCCCGATGGCGGTCATGATGCCGAGGAACAGGGCGAAGATCTTCTTCACGAGAGCCCCGCCTCCACTGCTTCCAGCTTCTTCGCCGTCGACTCCAGTTGGCGGGCGACGTCGGCGTAGTCCTCGACGGCCCGGCGCTCGACGGTCACGCGAGCGTCCATGACCAGCTGCTCCGCCCGGTCCAGCAGGCCGCCGAGCCTGTCTGCCAACGGGTCACTCGCCAACGGAGGGTTCAGCTCGCTGAACGACGTCGTAGTCGTCCCCAGCCCGTCCTCGCTGTAGCGCAGCTGGGTGATCGCCGTCGGTCGCAGCATCCGCTGCTCATGGAGCAGGTTCAACACCCGCTCGACCGTGCGTACGTGCGAGACCGCCGTGCCCGCGGTACGCAGCGCCTCGTCGCCGTAGGTGTCGACGTCCGGGCTCGCCGGCACGCACCCGGACACCAGGAACGCCGCGAGCAGCACCGCCACCAGTCGCCGGGTCATCTGTGGTGCCTCGCGACCCACCAGCAGAGCGCGACCATCTCGAACAGAAACACTGCCCACCCGAGCACCAGCGCCATCACCATGGTCATGCACGTCCCCTTTCGTCTCCCGGACCGACGGCACTCCTTCGGCGCGTGACCGGACTCTGGAGCAGCGGTCCACAGGCCGGGGGCGCACGAACTCGTGTTCACTCCCTGGTACCCCGTCCACAAGAATCGATGCGCGGACGCAACGGATGCGAGAGCCGGTACTCGTCGCCAGCGCGTTCTCGTCAGTCATGCGATCGAGATACCCACATGACCGTGCAACCATGCGGATGACGTTCACATCAGGTGGGTACAGGTGAGCAGAAATGGCGAGTCAGTGGGCTCCCGACCGGGGATCCCATCGCCGTAGCCGAGGAGGAACCGTGGCTCACACCGACATGCTGGACGCCTACCCGAAGGGCCTGGGCAACATCGACAAGGACAAGCTCGCCGAGTGCATCGCGGCCTGTTTCGAGTGCGGCCAGGTGTGCACCGCCTGCGCCGACGCCTGCCTTGCCGAGGACCTGGTCGCGGAGCTCACCAAGTGCATCCGCACCGATCTCGACTGCGCCGACATCTGCCTGGCCACCGGCAATGTCCTGTCGCGGCACACCGGATACGACGCCAACCTGACTCGCGCACTCCTGGAGGCATGCGCAACCGCCTGCAAGGCATGCGGCGACGAGTGCGAAGGCCACGCCGACATGCACGAGCACTGCCGCATCTGCGCCGAGGCGTGCCGCCGATGCGAGCAGGCCTGCCGCGACCTCATCGCCAGCCTCGGCTGAATCGCCGATGCCCGGTCGCCCGGGGTCCGCGAGAGCACGCGGCGTGAAGCGCCTAGGAACTTCTCGGACGCGCCACTAACGACTCTCCTGGCGCTCGAGAGTATCCAGGCGCTCGCGCAGGCGGACCCGCTCGTCGGCGGTGAGCGGCACCTCGAGCTCGTCGACGTAGGCCATCGCCTCGTCCAGCCCGATCTCGCGGTGCTCGGTCTCCTCGCCCTCGCGGCGGATGGTGACGGTGTCGTGGGTGAGGCTGACGTGACGGTCGGCGAGGAGCTTGGTCACGATCAGCCGGTGGCGGAAGTGCACCGTCGGGTGGGTGCTGGTGTAGTGGTGGCCGAGCGCGACGTCGCTGGGCACCACCAGCGCCTCGTCGTGGGTGTGCATCAGATCCCACCCCTCGCCCTTCGCCCGCTCCAGCGCCCAGCCGTGCTCGGTCCATCGCACCCGATGGGTGATGCCGCCGAGCTGGTCGACGGCCCCGTCGACCAGCGGGATCGGCCGCCACACGCTCAGCCCGAACCCGGGATCCGCCAGCAGCCGCTCTCCGTCCAGATCGATGACGGCCACCAGATGCGTACGTCCGGCGCCGGTGGGGTCGTCACCGACCCGCGCGAGCCGCCGCTCAACGGCGAATCCCAGCTGCTCCAGTGCTGCTGCGAGCAGCGTCCCGTGCTCGAAGCAGTAGCCGCCTCTCCCCCGCCCGACGAACTTCTTCTGCACGTCCGCCAGGTCGACGCCAGGATGCTGCTCCAGCAGCACGTCGATGTTGTCGAAGGTGAAGGTGCGCAGGTGTGCGTCGTAGATCTCCTCCAGCGCCTCACGCGAGGGGCCGGGCGACTCGGCCACCCCGATCCGCTCCAGATAGGCGGTCAGATCGAGCCGGTCGGTCCCCCACAGATCATCGCTCACGACAGAATCTCAGCGCCGATGTCCACGATGCGCAACCGATATAGGTGCGGTCGACGGCGACCGCACACAGGACAAGGACAGGCACCGGCGACTCCGGGATAATCCTGGCGGTGACCAACTACGACACGATCGTCGTCGGAGCGGGCGTCGCCGGGCTGACGGCGGCGCGGCTGCTCAACGGAGCGGGCCAGCGCGTCCTCGTACTCGAGGCGCGGGACCGCGTCGGCGGGCGCGTCCACACCGAGCGGAGCGACGGCCTCGTCACAGACCTCGGCGCCTCGTGGATCCACGGGATCGACGACAACCCGTTGGTCGACGTCGTCCGCGCGTTCGGCATGCCGATGTCCGAGTTCACCGTCGGCAGCTTCCAGCCCGACGGGCGGCCGATCGCCTACTACGGCCCCGACGGGGAACGCCTGAGCACAGCCGACGCCGAGCACTTCGCCGGCGACGTACACACGGTCGACGAGCTCCTGGGCCGGACGATCGCGGCATCGCGGCCCGGCGACTCCTACGAGACCGTCGTCGAGGCGGCGCTGGCTCTGCTCGACTGGCGCCCGGAGCGCGTCGAGCGGGTGCGGGAGTTCCTGCGGCACCGAACGGAGGAGCAGTACGGCGTGTGGATCGCCGACCTCGACGCCCACGGGCTCGACGACGATCAGGTCGAGGGTGACGAGGTGGTCTTTCCCGAGGGCTACGACCGGCTCGCGACGCGCCTGGCCGACGGCCTGGACGTCCGGCTCGCTCACGTCGTCGGCGCCGTGCGCTGGTCGCGCGACGGCGTGTGCGTGACCAGCGACTGCGGCGACTTCCGAGCCGATCGCGTCGTCGTCACGGTGCCGATCGGCGTACTGAAGTCTCCCGAGTTCCTCATCGACCCGCCCCTCCCGGAGCCGCTGGCCGGCGCGATCGAGCGGCTGGAGCCGAACCACTTCGAGAAGGTCGTCCTCCGTTTCCCCGACCGGTTCTGGGACGACGGCGTCTACGCGATCCGGCGCCAGGGCGACGCCGGGCGCTGGTGGCACTCCTGCTACGACCTGACCGACCTGCACGGCGTGCCGACGCTCCTCACCTTCGCCGCCGGTCCCTGCGCCGAGGCCATCCGCACCTGGGACGACGCCGTCGTCGCGGACTCGGTGCTCGCCTCGCTCCGGGAGATCTACGGTGACGCCGTCGCGAAGCCCGACCACGTGCTCGTCACCAGGTGGCGGGACGATCCGTTCGCCCGGGGCTCCTACGGGTACCTGACCGTGGGCGCAACTCCCGAGGACCACGACCTCCTCGCGACGCCCGTCGAAGGAGCTCTGCACATCGCGGGAGAGGCCACCTGGTCGGAGGATCCGGCGACCGTGACGGCGGCGCTCCGCTCCGGACATCGGGCCGCCGAGAACATCCTCGGCACACCGGTCGCCTTCAGTGCTCTCTGGGCTTGACCGCTCTCTGGGCTTGACCCGGAGGAGTCGGCTCACGCGGCGGGCACGCGGGCTGCCAGGAACTCCTCCCAGGTCTCTGTGCCGGCGGGCGTCTCCGTGGACAGGTTGACGCCTGCTCGGTACGCCTTGCCGGCCTTGCCCGGCACCCGCATCGGCATCCGGATCCGGCGCTTGCCGACGGTCTGCAGGTAGCTGCGCTGCAGCTCCTCCAGCGTGTAGGTCCGCGGGCCTGCCATGTCGGCCACTCGGCCCGCGGGGTCGCCCAGGGTCAGCTCGGCCAACCGGGCCGCCACCTCGCGAGAGGCCACCGGCTGCCAGCGGATGCCGCTGGGCGCGACGAGGACGGGAGCCTTTGCCATGGCCTGCACCGTCGTGAGCGTGAGGTCGTGGAACTGGGCAGCGCGCAGGATGGTGGAGGGGATGGTGGAGTCGGCGACGATCCGCTCCGACTTCGCCTTCCGCTCGAAGTAGCCGAGCGGTACGACGTCGGCGCCGATGACCGAGATGAGCACCAGGTGCTCGACGGTGCCGGCGCGCTCGGAGGCGCGAACCAGGTTCTCGGTGCTCGCGTCGTCGCCCTTGGGCCCGCCGGCGAGGTGCAGGACGGTCCGTACGCCGGTGAGCGCCTCGGCGAGGCCGTCTCCCGTGATCAGGTCCACGGCGACGTACTCGACACCGTCGACCGCCTCGCGCTCGTGGCGGCTCAGCACTCGGATCTCGTGGCCCGCCGACCGCAGCAGCGGAACGACCTGCGAGCCGAGAACGCCGGTTCCGCCGGTGACCAGGATTGTGGGTGCCATTGTGGGTTCTCCTCTGTAGATTCTGCGTCTGTCTCATCCGTATGAACCCGCCGAGCTCAGGAATGTGACATGCCCATCGAGGAAGATTCCGCGCTCGCAGTGTTCGACGCCGAGCGGCCCCGTCTGCTGGCTCTCGCCTATCGGATGCTGGGGTCCTCCGCGGAGGCCGAGGATGCGGTTCAGGAGGCATGGCTTCGACTCGATCGCGTCGATCAGGCCGAGGTGGAGAACCTGCAGGGGTGGCTCACGACCGTGGTCAGCCGCATCTGCCTGAATTTCCTACGAACGAGGCGCACCCGGGGTGAGGAGTCGCTGGAGGGCTACACGGCCGATCATCTGGGCGCGGTCGACGCCGATCAGATGCCGGCGGAGGAGTCCGAGCTGGCGGAGTCAGTGGGGCTGGCCATGTTGGTCGTGCTCGACCGACTGAGTCCGGCCGAGCGCATCGCGTTCGTGCTCCACGACATGTTCGAGGTCGCTTTCAACGACATCGCCCAGATGATGGAGCGCCAGCCTGCCGCCGTACGGCAGCTCGCCAGCCGTGCACGTAACAAGGTGAAGGGCACCGACACCGCGGCCACGGATCCCGCTCGCGGGCACGACGCGGTGCGCGCCTACCTGGCAGCCACCCGCACCGGCGACTTCGAGGCACTGCTCACGCTGCTCGACCCCGATGTGGAGCTGCGTACCGACGCCGCGGTCACCGGCGCCGGCAGGCCCCTCACTCTCCAAGGTGCGCTGGTCGTCGCCAAGAGCGCGCTGTCGGCCGCGCCCCGAGCTCGCGTCACGACCGTGGCGATGGTCGACGGCCGCCCCGCCCTCGTGATGGCTCCCCTCGGCCGACTGAGCCTGGTCATCGAGTTCACCGTGGTCGACACTCACATCGTGGCGATCGAGATCATCGCGGATCCCGCTCGGCTGCGGCTGCTCGACGTCACCCTCGCCCCCGACGCGGGCGTGGATCCGGAGCCGGTCTCCTCCCGGTAGGTCATCCGGGCTTGCTGTGGCCGGTCTCCCAGGCCCAGGCCGCGATGCCGACACGGTTGCGGACGCCGAGCTTGCGCTGGATGTTGGCGATGTGGTTCTTGACGGTCCCCGGCGAGATGAAGAGGTCGACGGCGATCTCTGCGTTGGATCCTCCGCGCGCGAGCGGACGAACGATGTCGAGCTCCCGGTCGGTCAACGTCACGTCGACTGCACGGCTGGGTGCGCCGGGCGGTGAGGTGAGGTGGCGCAGGAGTCGGACCGTGACCTGCGGGCTGATGAGTGTGTCGCCGGTCATCGCGGCGCGGATCGCCTCGATGAGCAGTGTCGGTCCGGAGCGCTTGAGCAGGAAACCGCTCGCTCCGTTCCTGAGCGCGGTGTGCACGTACTCGTCGAGGTCGAAGGTCGTGACGACGATGACTCGCGTAGCGCCGGCGGCGTCGGGACCGGCCAGGAGCCGGGTGACCTCGAGGCCGTCGAGCCGGGGCATCCTGATGTCGGCCAGCAGCACGTCAGGTCTGAGGTGGCGAGCCTGCTCGACGGCGGACATGCCGTCGGCTGCCTCTCCGACCACCAGCATGTCCGGCTGCGCGTCCAGGACGAGACGGAAGGCGTGGCGGATGTTCTGCTGGTCGTCGGCGATCAGGATGCGGATGGGTTCTGTGGTCACGACGCTGACACCACCGTGTCGCCCATGGGCAGGATGACTGTCATGTTCCAGCCGCCGTCGCTGCCGGGGCTTGCGGCCAAGGTGCCGCCGAGGGACTGGACGCGTTCGGTCAGACCTGGCAGACCGAGCCCGCCACGGCGGTGGTGCGCGGCCACGGGACCCCGCACGGACGGTGTCCCATCGTCGTTGACAACTGTGATCATCAGCGTTGGCCCGGCCGCAACCTGGACCTGTACGTCCACCCGAGCGGCCGCCGGTGCATGTCGCCGGATGTTGGTCAGGGCTTCCACGACGACGCGATAGGCCGTGGCGGTCACCTCGCGGGCCACGATGTCCGTCAGCGCCAGATCGAGATCGAGGCGCACGTCGGCGGGACTGGAGGCGGCGAAGCGGTCGACCAGCCGGGGCAGGTCCGCCAAGCCGGGGATCGGGCGAGAGGCGGCGCTCTGCTCCTGGCCCGCGGAGCTCTCTTCGTCCACGTCGTGGAGCATGTGGATCGTCCGGTCCATCGACGCCAGGGCAGTGAGACCGGCTTCCTCGATCCGCTCGAGTGCGGCCAGCGCCTTCTGTGGATGCTCCTCGCCGATGAACCGGCCCGCCTGCGCCTGGGCCACCATCTCGCTGACGTCATGGGCGACGAAGTCGTGCAGGTCGCGAGCAAGCTCCAGGCGCTGACTCCTTCGGGCGGCCGTCACGGCTCGCGCTCGCTCTGCGTCCAGGGACCGTAGGTAGAGCCCGACGACAACGGCGGACGTGGCGAGCAGCGACCAGAAGACGCAGGCGGCCAATGTGCCGGACGCAGAGTCACGTGGCAGGAAGCGCAGCACCCACAGCGTGCAGGCGGCGTGCGCCATCACGCTCGCGACCACTGCCTGCCTGGCCGGAGCGGCGCGGGCCGACAGGACGATCAGCGGGAGCAGGGCCACGGCCTCCAAGGTTCCGAGCATTGCGCCGCCCAAGCCGCCAGGACGCGGATACAAGAGAGTCGCCACCAAGGAGACGACGCCCACAGCCCCGCACCAGCCGCCGACGCTCATCCGAGTTCGCGGCCATCCACCAACGATCCAACAGGCACCCGCCAGGGCGATGGCGGCCGGCAGAGTAGCCCAGACGCCGAAGACAGGCGTGACAGAGAGAGCAGCCAGCCCCACCACCGCGGCCGACACTGCTCCGATCGAGTCCCGTGGCCGCCTCGAAGTTCGCACGCAGCGACTCTACGCAGCGCGGTACCTCTTGACCCGTGCCGAACGGCACCCCGGTGCCCCTCGGAGCGAGAGACACCGTGCCGAACGGCCCGTGGCCGCCATCGCCCCGCCAACGCAGGCTTGTTCCATGACCACTAGTGCAGACCTCATCGAGGCGCCCGCTGGGATCGGGCGGCTCCACGCCGCATGGACAGCTGCCCACGCTTCTGTGGACGGAGTGCCCCGCTGGGCGCGGATCGCCGCCTACAGCATCCCTTTCGTCGTACTCCCCTCCGGCCTCTGGCGCATCGCGAACGTCGTCTTCGGCGACGGGGAAAAGGTGGGCATGGGGCAGGTCCCGGACTGGTTGCCAGGGTGGGTCTACGTGATCCTTCTGTCGATCGTCGCCGAGCTGCTGGCGTTCACCGCCGTCGGGTTGGTCGCCGCGTGGGGTGAGGCGTTCCCCCGATGGGTCCCAGGTCTGGGCGGACGCAGAGTGCCGACGCTGGCCGCGGTCATCCCAGCCGCCCTCGGCGCCACCGTACTGACCATGTTGTGGACCGTCATCGGAGTGGTCATTCAGGTCGCCGGCATCAAGCTCGGAGGCGACCCGCTCCCCCATGACTTCCCGGGCAACTCAGGAGGATGGAGTGCCTTCATCTTCTACCTCGCTTACGCCCCACTGGTTCTCTGGGGGCCCCTGCTGGCGTCGTCACCGTGGCGTACTGGCGTCGGAGGCACCACGCGCATTCCGATCTCACCGCAGGTCAGAGCCCAGTTTTCTCCAGCAGTACCACGCCTTCGACGTGATGGGTCATCGGGAAGAGGTCGAAGGCACGCAGGGAGCGCAGCCGGTAACCGTGCTCGGCGAAGATGGCTACGTCGCGAGCGAGCGCGGCGGGGTCGCAGGCGACGTAGGCGATTTTGCGAGGCGTACGCGCGACGACGGCCTCGACGACGGCTCGTCGAGCGCCCTCGCGGGGCGGGTCGAGGACGACCAGGTCGAACGACCGTTCGCCCAAGTCGGCCAGGACGGTGCCGACGTCGCCTGCGATCGCCTCGGCGGCGGGGACGTTGCTCGCGGTGAGCGCGGAGGCGGTCCGGTCTCCCTCGACGGCGACGACCTGCCCGAACGGTCCCACCCTGTCGGCGAGATAGGCGGAGAAGAGACCCACACCGGCGTAGAGGTCCAGGGCGGAGTCGCCCGGGGCCGGCGAGAGCGCTGCGAGCACGGCCGAGACCAACGCCTCCGGAGCTCCGGGGTGCACCTGCCAGAAGCCGTCGGCGGCGACCTCGAAGGTGTGCTCGACTCCCCCGACGTCGACTCGTTCGACGACGGTCCCGGGAGCGGGTTCGCGCGCGTCGACAGCGGCGATCAGGCAGTCGGCGACGGGGATCACCTCGTGCGAGCGATACTTCCGCATCCCGCGTCCACCGCCGGGCGCGGCGACGTAGCGCTGACGTGTACGCCACCGCAGGCCGTCGACATCGCCGGGAACGGCCTCGACGACGAGACCGGTCAGCAGTGGGTCAGAGGCGTCGAGGCCACCCAGCCGCACCAGCTGCTCCCGCAGGACCGTGGCCTTCAGATCTCGCTGCCCCGAGAGCGAGACGTGCTGGAGGTCGCAACCGCCGCAGAGCCCGGGGCCGGCGTACGGACACGGCGGAACGACACGGTCCGCCGCGGCCGAGACCACCGAGACCGCGTCGCCGCGCCAGAACCGGTCACCGGCGGTGCCCTCGGTGATCTCGACGACCACCTGCTCGCCGGGCAGTGCGTGGCGGACGAAGACGACGCGAGAGGCGTCTTCGATCCGAACTCGGGCGACGAAGTGACCGCCGTGAGCGACCGGCCCGACCTCGACCTCGAAGCGCCGCCCGACGTAGGACTCGCCCTTCGCGGCCTTCGGACGCGGCCGCCGCCCACGTGGGGGTCTACGTGTGCCGCTCATCGTCGTCCGTCGCTTCCTCGGCGCAGCCCGGGGGCCAGCCAGTATTCTTCGCGCATCTCTTCCGCGCGTTCCTTGCCCGATGCCAGCTGATAGGGCACCGAGATGACCATCACACCCGGCGTGAACAGCAACCGGCCCTTGAGCCGCAGCGCCGTCTGGTTGTGGAGGAACTGCTCCCACCAGCGGCCGACGACGTACTCGGGGATGTAGACGGCCACGACTCCACGTGGGTTGGCGTCGCGGATCGCCGAGGCGTACTCCACGACCGGGCGGATCAGCTCGCGGTAGGGCGAGTGGAGCACCTTCAGCGGCATCGGCAGGTTGCGCTCGTCCCACTGCTTCAGCAGCTCGGCGGTGTCGGAGTCGGTGGTCGAGACGGTCACCGCCTCGAGCGCGTTGGGCCGCGATGCCTGAGCGAAGGCCAGCGCTCGCAGAGTCGGCTTGTGGAGCTTGGAGACCAGGACCATCGCATGGACCCTCGTCGGCAGCACCCGGTCGCGCTCGTCGGCCGCCAGCTCGATAGCGACGTTGTCGTAGTGACGGCGGATGCCGGTCATGAGCAGGAACGCGATCGCCATCGCCACGATCGAGATCCAGGCACCGTGGGTGAACTTGGTGATCAGCACGACCACCAAGACGATGCCGGTGACCGAGAGACCGAAGGCGTTGATCGTGCGGCTGGTCTGCATCTTCGCGCGGACCACCGGGTCTCGCTCGCTCTTGAGCAGCCGGGTCCAGTGACGCACCATGCCGGCCTGGCCGATGGTGAACGCGACGAAGACCCCCACGATGTAGAGCTGGATCAGCCGGGTGACCTCGGCATCGAAGGCGACGATCAGCAGGATCGAGAATCCTGCGAGGATCACGATCCCGTTGCTGTAGGCGAGCCGGTCTCCTCGGGCGGCGAAGGCTCGCGGGGCGTAGCCGTCCTTGGCCAGGATCGAGGCCAGGACCGGGAAGCCGTTGAACGCGGTGTTGGCCGCCAGCAGCAGGATCATGCCGGTGGACAGGGTGATGAGGAAGAAGCCCGGCGGGAAGTTGTCGAACACGACATGGGCGATCTGCCCGACCAGCGGCGCCTGATGGTAGTCCACCAGCACTTCCCCGTTGGGCCCACGCAGCTGGTGCTCGGGGTCCTCGACGACCTGGGCGTGGATGATGTTGGCCAGCGCGACGATCGACATCGCCAGCGTGATCGCGATCGCGCCGAGCAGCGCGAGCGTGGTGGCGGCGTTCTTGCCCTTGGGCTTACGGAAGGCCGGTACGCCGTTGGCGATCGCCTCGACACCGGTGAGCGTGGCGCACCCGGAGGCGAAGGCCCGCAGCAGCAGGAAGGCCGCCGCGACCCCGGCGAAGCCGTCGGCGAACTCGGGTTCGGCGATGACCTGGAGGTCCGCGCTCTCCGCCCGACCAAGGCCGCCGCCGAGGAAGTGCTGGCCCAAGCCCCAGCAGACCATGCCGAGCATCGAGAAGATGAAGATGTAGGTCGGGATCGCAAAGGCCGTCCCCGACTCACGTACGCCGCGTAGGTTCATCGCGGCCAGGAAGAGGACCGCGGCGCCCGCGATCAGGACCTCGTGTCCACGGGCGAAGTCGACGGTCGTCGCCAGATACTGAGCCGCGGACGAGATCGACACCGCGACCGTCAGCACGTAGTCGACCAGCAGGGCGCTGGCCACCGTCAGCGCCGGCTTCGCGCCCAGGTTGGTTGACGCGACCTCGAAGTCGCCGCCGCCACTCTGATAGGCCTGCACGTTCTGGCGATAGGACAGCACGACCGCCAACATCACGAAGCCGACGACGATCGCGATCTTCCAGGAGAACGTGTAGGCGGTCACCCCGGCGAGCGCGAGGGTCAAGAAGATCTCGTCGGGTGAGTAGGCCACCGAGGACAACGGGTCGCTTGCGAACACCGGGAGCGCGATGCGCTTCGGCAGCAATGTCTCGCCCAACTGCGAGCTACGGAGCTTACGGCCGATCAGAAGCCGTTTGGATACGTCGCCTACACCCACATTGGCCGAGGCTACGGCAAATCTCGGGTTGCGCGCGCTTCCGGATCGGGCCCGGCCCCTGAACACGCCAACTTCGAGGGCGTAGGCGACACGTGGGCAGAGCGAGTGCAATCATGACACGGTGCACGTAGTGATCATGGGCTGTGGCCGCGTCGGCTCGACCCTGGCCAGGAGTCTCGAGGACCGTAACCACACGGTCTCGATCATCGACCAGAACTCCGACGCGTTCCGGCGGCTCGGACCGGGTTTCAACGGCGACAAGGTCGCCGGGATGGGCTTCGACCGGCAGGTCCTGCTCAAGGCCGGCATCAAGCGGGCCGAGGCGTTCGCGGCGGTCTCCAGCGGCGACAACTCCAACATCATCTCCGCGCGGGTCGCGCGCGAGGAGTTCGGCATCCAGCAGGTCGTGGCCCGCATCTACGACCCCGGCCGCGCCGAGGTCTACCAGCGCCTCGGGATCAGCACGGTGGCGACGGTGAAGTGGACCGCCGACCAGGTGCTCCGCCGGCTCCTCCCGGCCGGCGCCGAGCCCGACTTCCGGGACATGTCGGGCAACATCCGCATCGACCAGGTCGTCATGCCCGAGTCCTGGGTCGGCGAGCGGACCATCAAGTTCCAGCGCCAGTCCGGCAGCCGAATCGCCTGGATCGACCGGCTCGGCGAGGGCATGCTGCCGGTCCGCGAGAGCGTGATCCAGGAGGGCGACGTGCTCCACATCGTGATGCGCGAGGAGAACACCGCGCAGGCGTACCAGACGATCAAGAACGGCCCCGAGGAAGACTGACCACGATGAGAGTTGCAATCGCCGGGGCTGGGGCCGTCGGCCGGTCCATCGCCAGTGAGCTGATCACCAACGGCCACGAGGTGCTCCTCATCGACAAGAACCCGGGCTCGATCAAGCCCGAGCGAGTGCCCGACGCGGAGTGGCTGCTCGCCGACGCCTGTGAGCTCTCCTCTCTCGAGGAGGCCAGGCTCGACAACTGCGACGTCGTCATCGCCGCGACCGGGGACGACAAGGCCAACCTGGTCTGCTCGCTGCTGGCCAAGACCGAGTTCGCCGTGCCGCGCACCGTCGGCCGGGTCAACCACCCCGACAACGAGTGGCTCTTCACCGAGGCATGGGGCGTCGACGTCAACGTCTCGACACCGCGGATCATGTCGGCGCTGGTCGAGGAGGCCGTCACCGTGGGTGACCTGGTGCGGCTGTTCACCTTCCGGCAGGGGCAGGCCAACCTGGTCGAGATCACCCTGCCCGCCGACTCGCCCTATGTCGGCAAGCCCACCGGTCTGGTGCCGTTCCCGGAGAACTGCGCGCTGGTCACGCTCCTGCGTGACGGCCAGGTCTACGTACCCACGCCCGAGCAATCTCTCGAGCAGGGCGACGAGCTCCTCTTCGTCGTGCCCACCGAGCAGGAGGACGAGCTCGAGCGTCTTCTCGCCCCGGCCGGCCATCCCGGCTGACGCCGGTCTCGTACGCCGCACCCCCCGATCTCGGCAGGACATCAGTTGGCTCGCTCTCCTCTCCTCCAGACGCTGCGCCCTGTCCGGGGAAGGCTGATCGCCAGCCTGCTGCTGATGGTCGTCTCGACCGTTGCCGGGCTGGTGCCCCTGGTCGGGATCGTCGAGCTCGCCCGGATCCTGCTGCCCGCGGTCACCGGCGATCCGGGCACTGCTGTGGACGCCGACCGCGCCTGGGTCGTCGTCTGGGTGAGCGTCGCGGCACTGCTGGTGCGCCTGGCGACGGTGCTCGGCTCGTCCTGGCTCTCCCACGTCGCCGACCTCGACCTCTCCATCCATCTGCGCCGGCTCCTGGTCGCGCGGCTCGGCCGGGTGCCGCTGGCATGGTTCACCGAGCGCAACTCCGGCACGGTCAAGAAGGCGGTGCAGGACGACGTCGCCGCACTGCACCATCTGGTCGCCCACTCGGTCATGGAGCTCACCGCGGCGATCACGCTCCCGACCGTCGTCGCCGTCTACCTCTTCGTCGTCTCCCCGCCGCTCGCGCTGATCACGCTCGTCCCGCTCGGGCTCGGCCTGATCGGATTCCGGATCTCGATGCGCGGCGCCGGTGCTCTCTACCGCGACTACGACGCCGGACTGGCCGAGCTCGCCGCGGCGACGGTCGAGAACACCGGCGGGATCGCGGAGATCAAGACGTTCGGTGCCACCGGGCAGGCTCACCGGCGACTGGCGGAGGTCGCCACCCGCTTCGGTGGGTTCAACCGCGCCTGGATGCGTCACTCCGCCCTCGGCATGCTGCTGATGGAGCTCGCGCTCACCCCCGCGCTCACCCTCGTGCTCGTCCTCGGTGGCGGGGTCTGGATGCTGCGGGCAGGCTGGCTCACCGGGCCGGACCTGGTCCCGTTCCTGGTCCTCGGGCTGGCGATGACCGCACCGGTCACCGTCGCCGGCTACGCCGCTCGCGAGCTGCGCGAGGCGACCGAGGCGGCGCACCGCATCCAGCGGCTCCTGGCCGAGCCGGAGCTCCCCGAGCCCGCGGTCCCTGCCGCCGCGCCGATCTCGGCGCGGGTCGAGCTCGAGTCCGTCTCCTTCGCCTACTCCCCCGCCACCGCGGCGGTGCTGCACGACATCGACCTGGTCCTCGAACCCGGCACCGTGACCGCGCTCGTCGGCCACTCCGGATCGGGCAAGTCGACGCTCGCCAAGCTGCTGCCCCGCTTCGCCGACCCGACAGCGGGCCGGATCACCATCGACGGCGTGGACCTGCGCGAGCTGACGAGCGCACAGCTCTACGAGCAGGTCTCCTTCGTCTTCCAGGACACCGGGCTGCTGCGTACCTCGATCCGGGACAACATCCGGCTGGCCCATCCGCAGGCACCCGACGAGGACGTACGCCGGGCGGCGGCGGCCGCACAGATCGCCGACCGCATCGACGAGCTCCCGCGCGGCTACGAGTCCGTGGTCGGCGAGGACGCCCAGCTCTCCGGAGGCGAGCGGCAACGGGTGGCGATCGCCCGCGCCCTCCTCTCCGACACCCCGATCCTCGTGCTCGACGAGGCCACCGCGGCGGCCGACCCCGAGTCGGAGGCCCTCGTCCAGCGGGCGCTGTCCCGCCTCGTCGCCGGACGTACGCTGCTGGTGATCGCCCATCGGCTCTCGACGGTCACCGCGGCCGACCAGATCGTGCTCCTCGACACGGGCCGGGTCGCCGAGCGCGGCACCCACGAGGAGCTGCTCGCCCGCGGCGGGCGCTACGCCCGGCTCTGGGCCGCCGACCAGCGCGCCCACCCGGCCTCCGTCGGTCGAGCCGTGAGGCCGCCTGCGGCCGAGCGCGTCGAGACCAACACAGTCCTCATGAGCGCGGGCAGAGAATGTGTTGGTCTCGACACGACCGACGGTGGCGACGAGGAGTGCGCATGATCTCCATCGTCCGTCTGCTCGCGGCCCTCGTGGATCGCCCCCATCGGCGCCAGCTCGCCCGCGTGGTCGCGATGTTCGTCGCCACCGGAGTGCTCCAGGGTCTGGCCTTCGCGTGCGTCGTACCGGTCCTGGACGCCGCGCTGCATCAGGACTGGGACGCCGCGACGACCTGGCTGACGGTGCTCGCCGGCCTCTTCGTGGCCCATCACGTCGCTCTGGCGGTGGGCAACATGGACGGCTACGACCTGGCCTGCGACCTGCTCGACATCACCCTGGCCAGGCTCGGTGACCACACCGTGCGGCTGCCGCTGGGCTGGTACGACCAGGACCGCACCGGACAGCTCTCGCGGATGGCCTCCAAGGGCGCCACCGACATCGCCTCGGTGCCGGGCCATCTGCTGCGGCCGCTGATCGCCGCCGTCGTCAGCCCGGTCACCGTGATCGTCGCGATGGCGTTCCTGGAGTGGCGCCTCGCGCTCGCGCTCCTCGCCGGGGTCCTCGCCGTGCTGGCCGCCACCCGGCTCCTCGCGACGATCGTCGGCCGCGGCGAGGGCGCCTACGACGCCGCCATGGCCGAGGGCTCGGCGCGCGTGGTCGAGTTCGCCCTCAACCAGCCGGCCCTGCGGGTCTTCGGACGCACCGTCCACGGCAACGAGCTCGTCGAGACCGCACTGAAGGAGCAGAAACGGGCCTCCCGACGGCTGCTGGTGACCGGGTTCGGCGGCCTGGGGATCCAGCTGCTCGCCATCCAGGCACTGCTCACCGTGGTGATCGCGCTCGCCGTCCAGCTCAGCCTCGGCGGAACGCTCGCCCCGGCCACCGCGATCGGTCTCCTCGTCCTCACGGTGCGGTTCGTGGAGTCGCTCATCGACTACGGCGAGCTTTCCAGCGCACTCCGGATCGCGGAGGGCTCATTGCGACGTGTCCTCGACGTCCTGGCGCTCGAGCCCCTCTCCGAGCCGGCCGTCCCCGGGGAGCCGGCCGACAGCGGCATCGAGCTGCGGGACGTGGCCTTCTCCTACGACGCCAGCTCCTATGAAAACAGCACGCAGGTCCTCGACCAGGTCTCCCTCGCCGCGCCGCCACGCTCGCTGACCGCGGTGGTGGGCCCGTCGGGCTCCGGGAAGAGCACCCTGCTGCGCCTGGTCGCCCGGTTCCACGACGTCACGGCGGGCTCGGTGAGGCTCGGTGGCGTCGACGTACGCGATCTGGGAACCGAGGCCCTGATGCGGCGCGTCTCGATCGTGTTCCAGGACGTCTACCTCTTCGAGGGAACGCTGCGCGACAACGTGATCATGTCGCGCTCCGACGCCACCGACGAGGAGCTGAAGGAGGCTGCTCGCCTGGCCCGCGTCGACGACATCGTCGAGCGCCTCCCCCACGGCTGGCAGACCCGGATCGGCGAGGCCGGCTCGACGCTCTCGGGCGGTGAGAAGCAGCGGGTCTCGATCGCCCGGGCGCTGCTGAAGGACGCTCCCGTCGTCCTCCTGGACGAGGCGACGGCTGCCCTCGACGCCGAGAACGAGGCCGCGGTCCAGGAGGCGCTGACGGCACTCGCCGCCGACCGTACGGTCATCGTCATCGCCCACCGGCTGCAGACCGTCGTGGCCGCCGACCAGATCGTCGTCCTGGACGGCGGGCGGATCGTGGAGCGCGGCAGCCACGACGAGCTGCTCGCGCACGGTGGCCGCTACCTCGACTTCTGGCGCGAGCGTACGCAGGCCGAGGGCTGGCGGCTCCTCGCCGGAGAGTAGACGCGGAGCCGGCCGCCGGGCAGTCCCTGGGGACGACCCGGCAGCCGGCGTCGATCACCGTCGATCACCGTCAGAAGGCGTCGGGGTGCAGACCCTCCGCGATCGTCCGCACCGCGGCGACGTTGCCGAGGGTGCCCGGGAACGTGTCCGGAGTGCGCAGGGCGATGAAGCGGTCCTCCTTGACGGCGGTGACGTTCGGGAAGGTCTTGCGAAGGTACGCCTCGACCCGCGCGGCCTCGGACTCCTCCCGGACGGCGAAGACGATGGCGTCGGGGTTGCGGGCAGCGACCTCCTCGGGCGAGACGACCGCGGAGAAGAACTGGGCGAAGAGGTCCTCGTCCGGCTTGAAGACGTTGTCGCCGCCCGCACGCTCGATCATGTCGGACTCCACCCCGGCGCCGATCGCGGAGAGCGTCTTGCCCTCGACGAAGAGCTGGGCGACGGTCGGCCGCGGACGGTCCTCCACGGCCTTCTCGACGGCCTCGAGGTCTCCTCGGGTCTCGGCGACGAGCTCGTCGGCGGCAGCCTGGACCCCGAAGACGCTCCCGAGCGCCTCCAGGTCGGTGAACAGATCGGTGACCTCGCCGGTGGCACGGCGCTCGGGGCAGCCGCCGGCGGCGACGTAGGTCGTCACCCCGGCATCGGTGAGCTGGTCGATGGTCGCGAAACCCTGCTCCGCGGTGAACTCGTACTCGGTCGGGGCGACGACCGCGTCAGGCTGTACGTCGAGGAGCTGCTCACGTGCCGGCGGCGAGTCCGTGCTCAGCTCGGGCACGTCACTGGCGGCCGCGGCGACATCCTCGGGGAGCTCGTGCATCGCCGTCTGCGCCTGACCGACGAGCCGGTCGGCGACGCCGAGGCGCACCAGCAGCTCGGTCTGCGCGGGGCTGAGCCCGACGATCCGCTCCGGGGCCGACTCGACCGTGATCTCACGTCCGCAGTTCTCCACGGTCACCGGGTAGCCCTCGGCGGACCCGCCTTTAGCAGCGGCGTCGTTCTGGACGCCGGTGCCGCCGCAGCCGGTCGCGGCCAGGAGCGTGAGCGCCGCGACCGGGACGGTGCGCAGCAGTGGGGTGGTGTTCATGTGTTCCTCTCTCGAACCCGCGCGGACGTCCCGCGCAGGAGCAGGTGTGGGGTGCCGGCCTCGGGATCGGTGATCCGGCTGGCCTCGACACCGAAGACCTCACGCACCAGGTCGGGCGTGAGGATGTCCGCCGGCTCGCCGAGCGCGACGACGTGCCCGCGGTCGAGCACCGCGACCCGGTCGCAGTAGGCCAGCGCGAGGTCGAGCTCGTGCAGCGCGACGACGGTGGTGATCCCGAGCTCCGCGACCGTGTGCATCAGCTCGAAGCGGTAGGAGACGTCGAGATGGTTGGTGGGCTCGTCGAGCAGCAGGAGCTCGGCCTCCTGGGCGATCGCGCGGGCCAGCAACGTGCGCTGCCGCTCGCCGCCCGAGAGCCGGTGGACCGGCCGGTCGGCCAGCGCGGAGACGCCCGCGAGCTCCATCGCCCGGCCCACCACGAGCCAGTCCTCGGGACTGTCGCGGCCGAGGACTCCGCGGTGCGGCGTACGGCCCAGCAGGACGCTCTCGGCGACGGTGAGCCCGAATTCGTCCGGCGGTTCCTGGGCCATCACGGCGACCCGGCGGGCGATCTCGCGCCGGCTCATCGTGGCGACGTCGGTGCCGTCGAGTCGCACCAGACCAGAGACCGGCCGGAGCGCGCCGAAGCAGGCCCGCAGGATGGTCGACTTGCCGCTGCCGTTGGCGCCGAGCAGGCCGAGGACCTCCCCCGGCTCGACCACGACCGAGGCCTCGGTGACGACTTCGCGGCTGCCCCGGTTCAGGGTGAGTTCCTGCGTCTCGAGCCTCATCGGGACATCCCCTGCTCGTCGGCGGCTCGGCCGCGCATCAGCCACAGGAAGAACGGCACCCCGATCAGGGCGGTGATGATCCCGAGCGGCACCTCGGCGGGCGCCGAGACCGTCCGGGCGATCAGGTCCGCACCGCACAGGAACAGGGCTCCGCCGGCCACCGACACCGGCACGATGCGCCGATGGTCGGAGCCGACCAGCACCCGGGCGATGTGCGGGACGACGAGCCCGACGAAGCCGATCCCGCCGGCGACGGAGACCACTGTTCCGGTCAGCAGCGCGGCCGCGAGCAGCAGGACCGACCGCAGCCGGTTGACCCGCACGCCCAGCGCCGTGGCCGTCTCGTCCCCGACCTGGAGCGCATTGACCGAGCGCCCGCTGGTGAACGAGACGACGAGAGCGACCACGAGCGCCGTCAGCGGGCCGATCAGGTCGGTCATCGTGGCCGCGGACACCGAGCCCAGCAGGAAGAACATCACGCTGAACACGTTCTGCGCCTCGGTCGTGAGCGTCAGGTAGCTGGTGATCGCGCTGAAGAACGTCCCCAGCGCCACCCCGGTCAGCACAAGTCGCTGCGGGGCGATGCTGCCGTTCTTGTACGCGACGAAGAACACCGCCGCGGTGGCGACCGCGGCTCCCACGAACGCCGCGGTGCTGATCCAGGCGCCGACCGCCGCCGCACCCAGGACCACCACGGTGACGGCACCCACCCCTGCACCCGAGGAGACGCCGATGATCGCCGGCTCGGCCAGCGGGTTGCGTACGACCGCTTGGATGAAGACCCCGGCCAGGCTCAGCGCCGCTCCGGCCAGAGCGGCCAGGAGCGCGCGTGGCAGCCGGAACTGCCAGACCACCTGGTCCTGCAGCAGGGTGTAGGTGCCGTCGCTCATCCACGGCATCCCTGGCAGCAGATGACCGGTCACGAGCCGGGCGGCGTCGAGCGCGGACAGCTCGACGGTGCCCGACGATGCGGACAGCGCGATGACGACGAGGAGGGCGATGCCCAGGCCGACGGTCAGCAGCCGGGCGCGCCATCTGCGGCGCGCGATGGCGGCCGGCACGGCGACACGTTCGCCGGGCCGCGAGAGCGCCGGCGGGGAGATGTTGTCGGCGGTCACGGAGATATCGGTGGGGGTCATCACACTCCTGTGGAAACGCGTGCTGAGTCGAGAGCGAAGTCGAGAACGGAGGCGGCGAAGTCGTGTACGGCGTCGAGGTGGTTGCCGCCATGTCCCATCCGCGGGCGGTGGACGCGGTCGACCTGCGCGCCGCGAGCCGCCAGCACCTCGGCGAGCCGATCGGTGGGGGCGGCCGAGACCCGGGAGTCCTCCGCGAAGGTGGTCAGCAGGAAGCGGGGCCACCGCCCGCCGGGAAAGCGCCTGGCCCGCTCGAAAGGCGAGTAGTCGTCCATGGCGGCCCGCACCGCCGGATCGCTCGGGTCGCCGAACTCATCGGCCCAGTGCCTCGCACTCGGATGCTCGCTGATGCGGTGCGGGTCGAGCGGGGCGGCCGTGCAGGCGACCCCGGCGACGAGGCCCGGCTCCGCGAGCGCGGCGGAGACGGCGACCAGTCCGCCGAGCGACGCCCCGGCGAACACCAGCCGCTCGGGCCGGGTCAGGCCGAGGCGCACCAGCTCGCGGGCGACGATGACGGCGTCGGCGACCGTACGTGTCTTGCCGGCGCCCTGCCCCGAGGTGTGCCAGGACGTACCCGTCCCGCCTCCGCCGCGCAGCCGTGCGGTCACGTGCAGCCCGCCCAGCTCGCACCAGGCGGCGACCGACGGCTCGAAGGCCGGGAGGTCGACGATCCCGAATCCCCCGTAGACCTCCAGGAGCGTCGCTCCGCCGGGGTCGCCGGTCAGGATCAGGTCGATCTCGGCGCCGTCCTCCGCGGTGACGGTGATCAACTGCGACCGTCGGCCCTCACCGGTCGAGCATGCCGCCTCCTCGAGCGGCATCACCTTCGGCGCTCCCGCCGGCGACTCGATCCGCACCCAGGCTCGGCCCTGGGCCCAGGAGAGGCCGGAGGCCGTGCGTACGTCGTGCTCCCCCGAGATCGCGACCGTCTGCGCCGGCGCGAGGACACCGGCGTCGGCGATGAGCCGGACCACCAGCGAATGACCGTCTCCGACCAGATGGACCAGGCCGCCGCCGGGGAGCGCCTGGGCGTGCACGGGGACGCCCGGCAGGTTCTCCAGCCGGCACCGAGCCGAACTCAGTCCGGGCATCCACAGACTCACCAGCTCCTCCTGCGTCAACGCCAGCACGGTGTCCTCGGCCGCGCTGATGCTGCGGACCCTCGGAAGATCGAGGAGTCCGGCGCCGTCCGTGCCGGTCAGCCGGGTCCGCTCCTGATCGGTCCGGGCGATGACCGTCCGCCCGCCGACGCCGATCGGAACAACGCGTGCACCGGCGGCAGTCGTGAAGAGCGTCCGGGGCGTCTCGCCCCGCCGGACCCGCAGGCAGCGTCCCTGGGTGTCGACGAGGAACAGGTCCTCGCCGGCCCAGGCCATCCGGGCGTGCCGGACCGCCACCCCCTCGACCTCGGTCGAGGTCCGTGACGTGGTGTCCACGACCAGGACGCGCCCGTTCTCGGAGCCGTCATCGCTGACCTCGAGGGCCACCAGGCGTCCGTCCAGCGACGGCGCGGCGCCCTGGATCCTCGCTCCGGGGTCGAAGACGACCCCACCGTTCTCGTCGACCAGGACCGCGAGCAGGTCGCCAGGACGCCGGGACAGGCGGAACCGGCCCAGCGGCAGGCCCAGACGTCCCGGCCGCTCGGCCCGACGTAGCGCGTCGCGCACGCTCGCGCGACTCACCGCCCCACCCCGTCGACCCATGTCTCGGGAACCCTGATGACGCCCAGATGCCCGCCCTCGTCGAAGGGAGAGCCCAGGTCGATGGTGGACTCGATCCCCGTCGGGCGGACGAGGTGGAGCTCGCCGTCACCCCCGCGCGTGACCGCGGCCACGTCGCCGGAGACCAGCGCCAGCGCCCGCCGCTGTGCGGGCTTGTCCCCGACGGGGTCCCAGGGCGCGACCCCGGGACGGGGGGCGGCGCTCATCGGCGCGAGCTCGATCTCGCTGACCCGGTCGCCGGTGAGCATCGCCAGGCGGTCGCCGTCAGGGTGCACGACCGTCCAGGCGACCGCACCGCCGACGGCGTCGGGCCGGAACACCAGGCCGTCCCCGGTCCGGATCACGTCAGCCGCTCCGTCGCGGCTCCAGCGCACCACATGGTTGGTCCAGGTATGCCACTGCTCGGCGTCTGAGTCGGCGCCCCGTACGGAGCAGACGATCCCGGTCGTCGGGTCGAAGCGGAGGAAGTACGCCCGTCCGGGGACCGGCCAGGGCCAGGTCTGGAGTCGCTCGGGGCGGCCGCCGATGACGCGGAGCCGTTCGATGCCCGCCTCGGTGGACAGGTGGACGACCCCGGTCCGGTCATCGGCGGCGTCGCCGTGCCCGAGGTCTCCTTGGAGGTCGAGGCGCTCGCCGCGGACGACCGGGCAGTGGGGCCCGGCCCGGAGCAGGTCGTGCAGAGGGATGACCTCGGCCTCTCCGGGCTCGCGATGTCGCAGCACGACCATCGGCTCGCCTGTTCCGACATCCGGAACGATCACGACGCCGGGTTCGCCGGTGCGGACCCGCACCCGTACGGCGGTGGTGCCGCTCGGGTCTGCCAGGTCCACGACCGTGACCAGGTCGCTCCACGGGTCCCACGATGCGCCCAGTCCCGTGGTGACGACGACATAGCGGCCAGAGGGATCGCAGGCGAGATGCTCGGCGGGGATCGCGACCGGCACTCTGCGTACCTGACCTGCGCCGTCGAGCACGACGAGCGTGCCGAGTGCGTCGTCGGCGAACACCGCGCGCGCCCCACCTGGAGCGGTCGCCGGGAGAGTGAGGATGCCTGCGTGCTCGGCCAGCGTCGCCCTCGCCCACGGGCCGGGCGCACCAGTGATCTCGGAGGTGCGCCAGCGGCCGGCGCGATGGTCTGCCAGGACCAGTGTGGGGTTCATGATCGGACACCCTACTGGTATTGGGAATGATTCTCATATACGTTATGCCGCTGTCCGCACCAAGCGGGCCCCGGCGCCGCCGGGCCGAACGATCCGACAGAGGAGATTTCCGATGAACAACGACATCGTGAGCGAGATCGAGGACACCGAGCAGCTGGCGCACCTCTCCGCGTCCCACTCCAACGCGCTGGTCGAGAACCCCTTCGACTGATCGCCGACGGGTGAGCACTCAGTGCCGTTCGGGCGACCTGGCCACCGTCTGAATCGCGGGGGTGCCGAGCTGACGAGCCCGGCACCCCCGGCCCCTGTCCGAGCCATGACCACCGAGGAGCCCCGATGTACCCCAGACACGACTGGCGTCCGATCCCCGCCGCCCGCGGCGAGGTCCGTCTCTCGACCGACATGCCCGCACTGCGTACCGGCTCGGGTGACTTCCTCAGGCTGCACGACCTCCCCGAACCGGGCCGGTTGCCGACCTACCGCTACCTCCTTCGCGTACGCCGCGCCGCCCTGGAGCGCGACGCGAGAACCCGAGCCTCACGATGGCCTGAGGGCCGACGCCGCGTGCTCGTGCTCGGTCGCGGTCGGCTCAGCCGAGTGCTGGCCGCGGAGCTCACGCGCTCAGGCGCCGAGGTCGTCCGCACCGACGGCTCCCGGAGCCCGCGCGCCGACGCCGTCGTGGACGTGCGGGAGATCCCGCAGCGGCCCGACGCCGAGCTCGGTGAGCCTCTCGAGCAGCTCATCAGCAGCGGAGTGGCCCTGCTGCGCGGCCGCCGCGAGGGCGGCCGGATGCTGATCTTCCCGCTGATGGTCGACGGCAGCGAGGCGACCCCCGACCAGGTCAGCCGCCGCCGACTCGCCGCCTCCCCCGCCGCCCCCGAGCTCTCCTCGTGGCTCGCCAGCGACCACCGCGACCCCCGGCCGCTGCGCCGGGCGACATCGACCCTCACGGTCGCACGCTGCCTGGCCATCCTGGAGGACTGGGCGAGCGGCGATCCAGCGGTCTCCGAGCACAGGAGGCTGCTGCGCGTCATCGGCGACGGTCCACGCGAACGTACGCACACGGTCCTCGGCTTCGACGAACCGGCACCGCGCCCGCAGGAAACCGCGCGGTGACCGAACCGGCGGTCAGCCCCTTCCCGGTCAGCACCCGCGACGCCGTCATCCTCGGCGGCTGGCTCGTCCGCTCGGTCGGCACCGCACGTGCCGTCGTGCTCGTGCGGACGCCGTACGACGCCCGGGCGCACCTGCCGCTGGCCACGTCGTTGGCGCGTCACGGCTTCGACTGCCTCGTCCAGGACGTGCGCGGCCGCTACTCCTCGGCTGGCACCTGGCGGCCCTACGCCACCGAGGCCCGTGACGGCACGGACACCGTCGATGCCCTGCACCAGCGCTGCCCCCGGACGCCGGTGGTGGCCTACGGCGCCTCCTACGCCGCCCACACCGCCCTCGAGACCGCTCGCATCGACCCGCGGGTGACCCGAGTGGTCGCACTGGTGCCGGCCCTCGGCGCGCACGAGACCGCCTACTCGGCCGACGGCACCCCGCAGCACCTGGACCGGCTCGGCTGGTGGGCGATCCACGGCTTCGCGCGCGAGGACGAGGCGGCGCTGGCCCCTCACGTCCTACGGACAGCAGCAGCCGTCGCCGACCGCGAGGGGCCGATGGTGGCCGCGGCTCAGCTCGGGTGGGACGCCGCGCGTCTCGCCACCTTTTGCGAGCTGTGGTCAGCCCCCGCGCTCGATGTCCTCGACCACTTCGGCGACGCCACCGCGCCGCTGCTCGTCGTCACCGGTGACGCCGACCCGTTCGACGCGTACGCCCGCAGGCTGGCCGCCGGGTGGGGAGCCCGCAGCGGTACCGGCAGCGCTCTGGTCAGCGGCCCCTGGGGCCACGACCTCGGCATCGGGACCACCGATCCCGCGCTGCGCGCGGCGTACGACGCTGCCGGCTCCCCCGGCCGCGTCATCCTGCGCTGGCTCACCCACGCCGAGCCCGCGCCCGGGCAGGAGCTCCGGCTCGACGTCGCCGCCCGGACCTGGTCCGGACGGCCACTCGTCACGACCGTGCCGGCAACCGCGAGAGGACTCCGATGACCACGCCCCCCACAGCCATGCCACCCCTGGACGTCGAACGCCTGGTGGACAGGGAGACCGGACTGATCCGCCGGGTGCGCGAGGTGCTGCGCCCCGAACGGGCGCCGTTGCGCTACACCTCGCTGACCGCCGAGGTCTCCGACGCCCGCTGGCTCGGCGACTGGCCGGCCGACCGGGTCTCGCTCGGCACCACCTTCGGCGACGTCGCGGGCGCCCGGACCGCCGCGATCGCGGAGGGCGTGGAGCGCTACTGCGGCAACTTCATCCCCGACCGGCTCGACCCCGCCGACCACCGGACCGGGACCGCCGCCGAGCTGCGCGACCAGGGCCTTCGAGTCATCGACCTCGCCGACCTCCCTCGCTGGAGCGCGGCACAGCTGGCCCGGCCCGACTTCCCCTATCGCGCACTCGACGACCAGGTGCCGACGCTGTGGAGCCGCTGCCAGGAGCAGCCGGCTGCGGGCCGGGCTGATGCGGCGACCGACGTCTGGATGCCGCACGCCCTCATCGGTCTCAACTGGCGCCAGCGACGGTTCGCTCATCTCGACCGCGTCTTCCACCTCAACTACGCCGGCATCGCCACCGGTCAAGGCGCCGACGACGCCCACGACCGGGGTCTTCTCGAGGTCGTCGAGCGCGACGCCCTCGAGGTGTGGTGGCACCACGGCGGACCGGCCGAGGGGATCGACACCGACTCGGTCCCCGGCCTGAGCGCCGACCTCGAGGGAGCGCCGCTCGACGTGCACGTCGTCCGGATGCCCACCGAGCTCGCCCCGGCGATGGCCGCCCTCGTACGCGACCGGGAGACCGGCGTCTACGCCGCAGGCTTCTCGGCGTCCACCGACCCCGTCCGGGCCGTCCGCAAGGCGGTGCTCGAGGCGGTCCACACCTGGATCTACACGCTCGGCTGCCGCGACGCCGACGGCTGGGTCTTCCAGGCCGTACGCGCCGGGCTGATGGCTCCCGGCCTCTACCTCGACCACCGTGAGGACCGCCGCTACCTCGACTCGGTGGGGCCGGACTTCGCCCGGGTCCGTGATCTCGGCGCCCATGTCCAGGTCTGGCTCGATCCCCGGGTGCACCCGCTCGCCGACCGGTTCACCGCGCCGGCCCTCGGCACGGTCCCGATCTCCGAGGTCCCGGCCACCGACGTCGCCGCGGTGCGCGGCCGTCTGCACGAGAGCGGCCACCGGATCATCACCCGGGACCTCACGACCCGGGACGTCGCACAGACACCGCTGCGAGTCGTCCGCACCTTCGTCACCGGCCTGGTGCCGAACGCCCCGGCCGCGTTCCGCTACCTCGGGATGCCGCGTTTCGCCGACGCCGCGCGCGACCGCGGCTGGGACCCGGTCGACCCCGACGAGCCGTTGGCCCTGTGCCCGCCGCCCCACATGTGATGCGCGGGCGCGACATGACCTCGAGCACGGCGCTCCTCGCGAGCGCCTTCTCCTCCGAGCTCCCGGGCGATCCGCTGCCCCCTGGGCCGCGCGCGAACCGCTGGCCCGGCGAGCCCGTCGAGAGCGCCGACCTCGGGGACACAGCGGCGACCGCCATCCATCGGCTGTGGCGGGCACGCGGCCACCATCCGCGGCCCGATGGCACCCCGACGACGATCCCGCGCCGGGCGGTCCCCTCGGCGGGTGGCTGCTATCCCGTGCAGTGGCACCTGGTGGTTCCGCCCGGCCGCGGACGGCAGCTCGGCCCCGGTCGCTACGTCTACGATCCGGCGACCGAGATGCTCGTCCGGCGCTCCGACCCGCGTGGACCGGTATGGCCGGCATCGGACCACGTCGAGATCGTGCTCACCGTCCAGCCGGGCCGCACCTTCGGTCGCTACCGGCACCGGGCGTGGCCGCTGTGGGTCGCCGACGCGGCGTACGCGCTCGAGGCGTTGCTCCGCCTGGTCCCGGACGCCGACCTGCCCGCGGACTGGTCCGACCTCGCCGCCGCCCGTCGAGCCCTCCGCCTTCCCCGAGCAGCGCAGACCGCCTGGTGGCTCGAGCGCGGCCTCGTGCCCGAGCTGGCCCTGGCCCGGATCAGGCTGCCCCACGACCCGCACCTCGACGAGGTCGCCGCCGCCGCGATCTGTGCGCGGCGCTCCCCCGCGCTGGCCCACTTCCACGAGCACCGCGATCGGGCCTCCGTAGACAGGCGCCGCGCCGAGGCCGCCCGGCAGAGCGGCCAGTCCTGGGTGCTCGGTGCCGATCGCGTCCTCGGCTGGCCACGCCCCGCCCGCCTCGACGCCGTCGGCTACGCACAGCTGTGGCAGATCCATCGCGAGGCTGCCCGGCAGACCTACTCGCTGACCGCCCAGGGGCACGGCGTCCGCGCCGTCTCCGGGTTCTGCCCACGCCCGGCGGAGGCACGACCGCTGGTTCACGCCATCGCCATCCTCGAGAACGGAGCCGCCGCATGATGGTCGACAAGCTGCTGCTGCGCACCGCGCTGCGACATCCCGGCCCCGCCACGGCCACCGTCGGGCTGCAGGTCCTCGTGACCATGACCTACCTCCCGCAGGCCTACGCCCTGGCCCAGGGCCTCTTCGCGGTGGTCGAGCACGACGACGACCGGGCGCTGGCCGCCGCGCTGTGGATCGCCGCGATCGTGGCAGTGCGCTGGCTCCTGTCCTGGGTCCAGGCGATGGTCGCGGGACGGCTCGGCGCGGAAGTACGCCTCTCGGTGCGGGACGAGGCGCTGCGAGGCGTTCTGGTCCCCGACGCTCTGCACGACCCGGGCCGGCGAGACGGCGGTCTCCGGACGGCGCTCGTCGACGGGGTCGACGGTGTCGACGCGTACGTCACCCGCTACCTGCCGGCGCTCGCCCAGGCATTCGTGCTGATCCCGGTGGTGACCGTCCTGCTGGTGCTCGTCCATCCGCTCTCCGGTCTCGCCGCCGGGGTGGCGGCGCTCGGCGCGCTGACGGCCCCGCTCCTGTGGAAGCGACTCATGCGGCGGCGCTCGGACGACCACTGGGACACCTACGAGGGTCTCGGCTCCGACCTGCTCGAGGCCCTGCGCGGGATGGCGACCCTGCGTCTCCTCGGCCAGGTGGGCCGGACCCGGGAGCGGATGGCAAAGCGCAGCAGGGCGCTGCACCGCGCGACGGTCCGGGTGATGCGTACCTCGCTGCTCGACACCGCTCTCATCGACCTCGCCGTCCAGGGCGGCACGGTCGCCGCCGCCGGCTTCGCGCTGGTCGCGAGCGTGGGTGGGACCGGGGTGCCGCCGGCAGAGCTCTATCTGGCGCTCATGCTGGTGAGCGAGGTCTTCCGGCCCATCCGGGACCTCTCCGCCGCCTGGCACGCGGGCTACCTCGGGACCTCTGCCGTGCCGGCGCTCCGCAGGCTCGGTGTCGGCGCGCAGCACGCCGCCTCGACGAGCGGCCCGGCCGCGGCGGACCGGATCGTGTCGCCCTCGGCGGTGCTCGTCCTCGACGACGTCTCGTTCGCCTACCCCGACGGTCCGGCGATCCTCGACGGCGTCCGCGAGAGCTTCGCGGCCGGCGCCGTCACCGCCGTCGTCGGTCCGAGCGGCGCAGGGAAGACGACCCTCCTCGACCTGGTCCTCACCCACCTTTCCCCCACCAGCGGGCGGGTTCTTCTCGACGACCGTCCGGTGCGTACGTCCGACGTGGCCGTGGTCTCGCAGCGCCCCGTGCTCTTCGAGGGGACCGTGCGCGAGAACCTCCGGGTCGCCCGCGCGCACGCCAGCGAGGCCGACCTGTGGCAGGCGTGCGCGGCGGCCGGCATCGAGCAGGAGGTACGCAGCCTCCCCACCGGCCTCGACACCCCGGTCGCCAGCGCCGGGGCCAGTCTCTCCGGCGGTCAGCGGCAGCGGATCGCCCTGGCCCGGGCCGTCCTCTCGGAGCGGCCGGTGCTGCTCGCCGACGAGCCGACCAGCGCTCTCGACCCGGCCTCGGCACGCACCGTCACCGCCACGCTCGCCCGGCTCGCCGCCGACCGCATCGTCGTCGTGGTCGCACACCGCGAGGAGTCGCTGGACGGGGTGGAGCGTGTCCTCGAGCTCACCGACGGCCGGCTGACGCCGCTGCTTCTGGAAAGGAGCCACCCATGACCGCGACCACCGCTCCCAGGCGGCCTCTCACCGCCCTGTTCGGTCATCTGGGCGGCGAGCGCCGCGCCATCTCGGCCACGATCGTGCTCGTGGTCGTCAGCCAGGTGTGTCTGGGAGCGATCTCGGTGCTGCTCGCCGCCGCCGTCGGCCGCGCCGTCGTGGGCGGCGAGGCGCCGCCGGGATGGTTCTGGGTCCTGCTGGGCGGCCTCGTCGCTCTCCGGGCGCTGTTGACCTGGGGTGAGATGGACGCCTCCCACGCGCTCGCGTTCCGAGTGCTCGCCCGGCTCCGGATGGCGCTCTTCGACCGTTACGCGGTCGCGTTGCCGACCAAGCGTCGCGAGAACGTCGGCCGGGCCGCGTCGACCGCGATGGCCGACACCGAGCGTCTGGAGTTCTTCTACGCCCACACCGTCGCCCAGCTCCTCGCCGCAGCGGTCAACGCGCTTCTCGGCCTCGCCCTCCTCACGTTCGTGGAGCCCGCGCTCGCGCTGGTCACGCTCGTCGCACTCGCGCTCGTGCTCTCCACGGTTCCGCTGGGTCGGCACCGTCTGGAGGCTCTCGGGCAGGAGGTCGTCGAGGCGACCGGCGCACTCTCCGACCGGGTCGTCGACGTGCTCGGCGGCCTCCGCGAGGTGCTGGGCTACGGCCTCCACGAACCGGTCCGCCGCCAGCTGCGGGAGACCGGCGCCGATGCCGCGCGGTCGGCCGCCAGGCTCGAGACCACCCAGCGCGTGCTCACCGGCGCCCGCGAGGCGGCGGTGACCCTCGCCGGTGTGGGCGTGCTGGTCAGCGTTCTCGCCCGTGACGTCGCAGCCGAGCATGTCGCCGCCCTGGTCGTCCTCGCGCTCGCGACCGTCGCACCGGTTGCCGATGCCGCCGCCACCTGCGCACGGCTGCCCGCCCTGCGTGCCTCGGCTGCGCGGGTCGGCGACGAGCTCGCCCGTCCTGCCGTGCTCACCCTGGACCCGCCACCGGCCACGCTGCCCGACGGGCCGCTCGGCCTCGTCATGAACGATGTGGGCTTCGGGTACGCCGAGCGTCGTGTGCTCGACGACTTCGACCTCACCGTCGCGCCCGGAGAGCACGTCGGGCTCCGTGGGCCGTCGGGAGCAGGCAAGTCCACCGTCGTAGCGCTCGCCAGCCGACTCTGGGACCCCGACGCCGGAACCATCGACCTCATCGGCCCCGAGACCGCCCCCGTCGCGATCTCGGCGGTCGAGGACGCCGTGCTCAGGACTGCGCTGACCACCGTCGAGCAGGACGGCGCGCTCTTCTCCGGCACCGTACGCGAGGCGATCGCCGGCCCCACGACGACCGACGCCGAGATCGAGAGCCTCCTCGCCCGGCTCGGCCTGGCGGACGCGGTCTCGCCGGAGAGCCACATCGGCGAGGGCGGCCTCCGGCTCAGCGGTGGACAGCGCGCGCGGCTGCGGCTGGCGCGCGCCGTCCTGCATCGCCCGCGGATCCTCATCCTCGACGAGCCGACCGCCGACCTCGACGAGGACTCCGCCCGACGGGTCACCGATCTGCTCGACACGATCCCGGCGACCATGCTGGTGGTCTCCCACCGTCCGCAGACTCTCGCCGGGATGGACCGAGTCGTCGAGATCAGGTCTCCGGGAGCCCCTGAAGGCCCCCAGAAACCCCCGCAGAGCCCGCAACCACGCGGGACACGCGGCGCGTGAACGTTGAAGATCCGCGCCACTGGCCTACGCTGGCGACGAGCCGCATCTCGTCAACCTTTGCGGCTCTGATCAACGATTGAAGGAGATCGCATGAACCGCACCGACCTGGTGAGCGAAATCGCCAAGCAGGCCGAGATCACTCAGACGCAGGCTTCGGCCGCCCTGGGTGCCGCCCTCGAGGCGATCAGCGCGGCCGTCGCTGACGGCGACAAGGTCACGCTGCCCGGCTTCGGTACGTTCGAGTCGCGCGAGCGCTCGGCTCGCACCGGCCGCAACCCGCAGACCGGCAAGACGATCGACATCCCGGCTTCGCGGGGCCCGGCGTTCAAGCCCGGCTCCGCTTTCAAGGAGCGGGTGAACAAGGGCTGAAAGCCTTTGGATCAGACGAAGGGCCGGGTCGTTACGACCCGGCCCTTCGTCTGTCTCCCCGTGTTTCTACAGGGCCACTTCGCGGTCAGCGAGTGCCGCCGAGAGGTCGATGTCATGGGTGACCAGAAGCAGCGCAGCCCCCGATTCGGAGATCTCGCCCATGAGGGCGTCGACGGTCTGCTCCTGGGTGACCAGGTCGAGACGTGACGTCGCCTCGTCGGCGAACACCAACGACGGCTTCGGCAGCATCGCCCGGACGACCGCGATCCGCTGGAGCTCGCCGCCCGAGACCTGCCCGGGACGACGTCTCAGGATCTCGTACGGCAGTCCGAGCCGCTCCAGCATCGCCTCGACCTGTGACGCCTCGATGCCGTGACGCCGCAACACGTCGCCCATCGCCTTCTCCAGGCTGACCCGCTGCGGGAACGACAGCGCCGGGTCCTGGTAGAGCTTCTGCATCCGGCCCTTCCCCGCGCCCTGGCCGTACGTCACCGACCCGCTGTCGACCTTGGTCAGCCCGAGCAACGCGTTGCCGAGCGTGGTCTTGCCGACACCGCTGGGCCCGGTTATGGCGACCCGCTCACCGGCGCGGACCTCCAGGTCGACGCCGTCGAAGACTGCCTTGTGGGCGTAGGACTTCGTGATGGCCTCGGCACGGACGAGCAGGTCGCCGTCGTCCGGGCCACCGGTCCGCATCCACGGGTGTCTCCAGTGCACCGGCTCGGCCGTGAGCAGCCGCTTGGTGTAGTCGTCCGCCGGTGAGGTGAGCACCTCCTCGGCCGGACCGGACTCGACCACAGCGGCCTCCCGCATGACCATCACCTCGCCACCGAGCCGGCGAGCCAGCCGCAGGTCGTGAGTGATCGTGAGCAGCAGCCCGCCCTCGTCGACGTGGCCGAGGAGCAGGTCGGCGAGCTGATCGACCGATGCCCGGTCGAGACCCTTGGACGGCTCGTCCAGGATCAGCACCTTCGCGCCACCGACGGTGGCCGCGGCGTACGCCACTCGCTGGGCCATCCCACCCGAGAGCGTGTGCGGATAGGACGAGCCGGCTCGAGCCAGACCCACCTCTCCGAGGCGTCTGTCAGCTGCCTCGAGGGCACCAGTGCTCCGCGGCGTCCACCCGGCGACACCCTCGGCGACCTGGGCCCGCACCCGCATCGTCGGGTCGAGCGCGAGCGCCGGCTCCTGCGGTAGTAGCGCCACCTCGCGACCCCACAGCTTGCGTCGCGAGTCCCGCTCGGCCAGGTCGAAGGAGGCGTCCCCGACCGCCAGGGAGCCGACCGCTGACAGCTCGGACGGCAGCGTGCCCATCAGGGCATGAGCCAGGACCGACTTCCCCGACCCGCTCTCCCCGACGATCGAGAGCGGCTTGCCCGCCTCGATGTGAACGTCGGGCACATCGGCCAGGACGAGCGACGCCGTGCGTACGACCACTCCGGTGGCTTTCAGGTTCATCGCCCCTCCTGAGGGGATCGCAGCCCGAGCAGGCAGATGGTCAGACAGAACAGCACCGCGATCGGCGCCAACGGCATCCACGGCGCCGCGTCGTAGAACGGGAACGACTCGGTGATCATCAGCCCGAGCTCCGCCCGCGGCGGCTGCAGCCCGACCTTCACGAAACCGAGGGTCGACATCGCCAGGATCGAGGTGACCATGCCCAACGAGGACAGCGTCACCAGGAGCGGGCGGAGAGCCGGCCAGAGGTGGCGGCGTACGACATGGGCCCAGCCGAGCTGCAACAACCCCGCGGCCTCCACGGCGGGCGAGCCGAGGATCAAGGCGCTGCGAGCCCGCACCACCCGGAAGAACTCCACCCACTGCACGAGCGCGAGGCCGACGTAGAGCGCGATCATCGACCCAGGGGCGGCCAAGGCCGAGACCAGAAGCACCACGAGCAGGGCCGGGATCGCGACGAAGGCCTCCGAGATCGAGCGGAGCACCGCATCGACCCAGCCGCCGAACCACGCCGACAGCACGCCGGCGACGCAGCCGAGCACCAGCGCGGTGGCGACACAGACCGCCGCGAGAAGCAGGGAGACGCGGGTCGCATGGGCGACGCGTGATGCGACGCTGCGGCCGAAGTCGTCGGTCCCCAGGGGGTCGGCGACCGACGGTGGCTGCAGATAGCGAGCCAGATCCTGGGCCGCCGGATCGGGAAGCACCACGGGTCCGATCAGCGCGAACGCGATGATCAGCCCGAGCCCCGCCAACGACGCGATCCGCGTCCACGACCGCACCGGACGAGATCCCAGGGTCTGTTCCAGCATCACCATGCTCATGCCGTCACCGCCCGTCCCCGCGGCCGCGGGTCGAGACCCAGCACGGCCAGGTCGACCAGCGTGTTCACCAGCACGATCAGCAGCGCCAGCACGAGGGCCGTTGCCTGCAGCACCGGGATGTCCCGCCAGAAGACGGCGTGGACCAGCGAGTGGCCCAGGCCGTCCCAGGCGAAGAGGCTCTCCACCACGACGACTCCTTCGATGAGCACGACGAACTGCACGCCGAGGTACGGCACCAGCGAGACGGCCGCGTTGCGCAGCACGTGGCGCACCAGCACCCACTTCTCGGGCAGCCCCTTGGTCTGCGCGAACTCCACGTACGCCGACCCCCGGACCTCCACCACCGCGTCGCGGGTCACCCGGGCGATCAGCCCGGACAGGCTCAGCCCGAGGGTCAGCGCCGGAAGGACGATGCCACCGTCGCCGTGCCCGACCGCGGGAAAGAGCCCCAGCTGTGCCGAGAGCACGATCATCAGCAGCAGACCGAACAGGAACGGCGGCACGGCGCGTACGCTCGCCACCCACAGCGACGAGAATCGGTCGGCGAGGCCACCGGGCCGACGGGCAGCGACGACGCCGATCCCGGCACCGACGACCACCGCGACCACGATCGAGAGCGTCGCCAGCTGCAGCGTCGCGGCCAGGTAGTGGCTCACCTCGGTCAGCACGGGCTGAGAGGTGACCAGGGACCGGCCCAGGTCGAGCTGGAGCAGGTCGAGGACCCACTCCCCCAGCTGCTGCCACAGCGGTCGGTCGAGCCCGAGCTCGGCACGGACCGAGGCGGCAGCCTCGGCGTCGACCATGTCGTAGCCGTAGCGTCCCGCGGCGATCCGGTAGGCGATGTCGCCCGGCAGTCGCTGGGTGATCACGAAGCAGAGCGCCGAGACGCCGATCGCCACCGCCAGGGCCTGAGCCGCGCGGCGGGCGATCACACCACCGAGGCGGGTCATTCGGCCAGCTCGACGTCGGTGATCCGCCAGCTGGTCTCGAGCGCGTCGATCTGGAAGCCCTCCACGCGATCGCTGACAGCGGCGTTCATCCGGTACCAGGAGACCGGGACCAACGGCAGCTGCTCCTGGGCGGTCGTCACGATCGTCCGGCGGTGCTCGGCAGCCTCCGCGCCCTCGGCTCCGGCCATCAGCGCGGCCACGGCCTGGTCGACAGCCGGGTCGCTCCATCCCATGGTGCCCCAGTCGGAGCCGCCCTTGGCGAAGGTGTCGGCAACGGTGGGCAGCGGGTCGGAGATCAGCGCGAAGGACTTGGCGACGAGTGCCATCTGCAGACTGCCGTCGCCGTGCTTTGCCGGCACCTCGCTGGAGTTCGTGACCTCTACGTCGACATTCACGCCGACCTTCTTCAGCTCGGCCTGGATCGCGGTGGCCAGCGCAGGCAGCTCCGGGCGGTCCGGGTACGTCAGCAGCTCGAGCGTGAGCGGCTTCCCGTCCTTGGCGACCGTGCCGTCGGCACCCGCCTTCCACCCGGCCTCGGCCAGCAGCACCTTCGCCTTCTCGGCGTCGTACGTCAGCGGTTCGAGCTCTGCGTCCCAGTCCTCCAGGGTCGGGGTCAGCAGCTGGGTCGCGGCGATGTCCTTCTCACGTAGGACCGCCTCGGCGATGGACTCGCGGTCGAGGGCCATGCTGATCGCCTGACGGACGCGTACGTCCGCCAGCGCCGGATCAGCGGCGTTCATCTTCATCAGGATGGTGCGCGGCTGCAGCGCGGACGCCATGTCCACGCCGTCGGTGCTCTCCACGCGCTCGCGGCCAGCCGGCTCCAGACCGAAGACCACGTCAGCCTGGCCGCCGGTCGCCATCACCGCACGGCTCTCGGCACGGCCGACAGCCTGAAACGAGACCTTCTCGACATCGGGCTCAACGCCTCGCCAGTCGGCGACACGTACGGTCTCGATGCGGGAGGGAAGCGACACCTTCGCGACCTCGTACGGACCGGTTCCGACGATCTTGGTGACCTTCCCGTCCGCGTCGTAGGAGGACGGGGCCAGGATCCCGGTGCTGAAGTGGGACAAAGTCGCGGGAACCGACACGTTCGGCTCGCTGAGCTCGATCACCACTGCGTTCCCGCTGGCGCGGATCGTCTTGACGCCGACATCGGCGAGCGGACTGGCGGCGTCGGCGGCCATCGTCTCGAGCACGGCAACCACGTTCTCGGGCGTCATCGGCTTGCCGTCGTGGAACTCGACCCCGTCGGCGAGCTCGAAGGTCCAGACCTTGTTCGCCTCGTCGGCCGACCACTCGGTGGCCAGGCCCGGGATGAGCCTGCCCTCCACATCGGCCGTGACCAGCGTCTCGGTGACGTGGAGCCGGGTGAAGAAGTAGCCGTCGGAGGATGGTTCGAGGCTGTGGATCTCGAACGGCCCGGCGATCCGCAGGGTGTCGGGTTCAGCGGACTGCGACGAGCCACAGGCCGTCGCGGCGAGCGCGACGGCGGCGAGAGCGGCAGCGCCACGCATGTGGGGGCGGATGATCATCGTTGTTGCCTTCCAGTCAGGAGAGCCCACAACTTAATTGAGAATCGTTCTCATCACCAATTCGATTAGTGGCCGGGGCCATTCGTCACCTCTCCTCAATGGGCTCGTGTACTCTTAACTGAGAATCATTCCCATTATCACTAGTCGGAGAGCAGAGCATGTCCAGCAGATCATCTGACGTACGCCCCAAGATCAGGCTTCGTTCCACCGCGGGCACGGGCTACACGTACATCTCGAAGAAGAACCGCCGAAACACTCCTGACCGGCTCGTGCTGCGCAAATACGACCCGGTCGTTCGACGCCACGTCGACTTCCGCGAGGAACGCTGACCCAGGCCGAGTCGGCCCCGTCCGCCCGAGGCGGTCCCGCTCGACCAGAAGAGCCCCTGTCTCGCCACGCAGGTGCGTGGCGAGACAGGGGCTCAGCAGTGGCGGGCTCAGCCCTGACGCGCCTTGAGGCGCGGATTGAGCTTGTTGATGACGTAGACCCGACCTCGGCGACGTACGACCTGGGAGCCGGGCTGGTTCTTGAGCGAGCGGATGGAGTTGACGACCTTCATCGGGATCTATCCCTTCGTGCTGGTGTAGGGCAGCAGTGCGACCTCACGGGCGTTCTTGATCGCCTTGGTGACCGCGCGCTGCTGTTGCGGGCTGAGTCCGGTGACGCGGCGGGAGCGGATCTTGCCGCGGTCGGAGATGAACGTACGCAGCAGCTGCACGTCCTTGTAGTCGACGTAGGTGACATCCGGTGCCAGCAGCGGCTTGCGCCGCTTGCGGACCGGAGACGGCGGACGTTTGGGCATGGAGCGGCCTTTCTCTCAGCGAGACTCTCAGCGGATCTTGGCGGGGTCGACGTAGCCGCGCTCGACCGCACGGACCAGGCGCCGGGGCACGTCGTAGGTCTGGCCGTCGACGCTCACAGGCACGAGGGCGACCGGGGTCGCCTTCCAGCTCGATCGGCGATGGCGGGTGTTGCTGCGCGACATCTTGCGCTTCGGTACGGCCATGGCGGCCTCCTTCAGAGTGGTTTGATGCGATTCAGGCAGCGCGGCCGATGGGGCCGAGCCAGTCCTCGAGCCCGTCCCAGGACTCCTCCCAGATCTGGCCGCGCTGGGCGATCTCCTGGTCGGTGAGGAGCGCACGCTCGAACGCACGCGGGATCGCGTCGGCCTCGTCGTCGATCCCGACCACGACGATGCGGGTGAGCCGCTCGGCGCGCCCCCACTTCTCGGTCGAGCCGACACTGGCCTGGCCACCGGCGCCGTCCCAGACGCAGATGTCGTCGGGACGGGTCGGGACCCAGAAGCAGCCGCGCGAGCGCCGCGGGCCGCCACCGAGGATCTCCAGCTCCTCCTGGAACCGGACGGGGTGGATCGGGCGATCGGAGCGCAGGTCGAGCCGCCACGCACCGCCCTCGGGCAGCGGCGGCAACGGGTTGCGGCGCACCTCCGCAACCCACGCCTCCACCGCATGGTGGCGGTGCACGCCGGCGACCAGGCCGGCAGCGTCCAGGAGCGAGGGATCCGTCACCACGGGCGTACGCGGCTGGGCCAGCGTCGCTACCAGCGAGTGCTCCTCGGGCTCGGGGGCCTCGGTGATGCAGACGACGTCGGCGTACTCCACGATCGCGCTGGCGACCTCCGCGACGCCACGACGGTCGTCCTCGGAGGTGGCCAGGCCGCGCTCGTCGAGCAGGTCGGGGCCGAGCAGGTCCTCGGCGACAGTGGTGCCCTCGAGCGCTGCAACGACCGCGGCGATGGAGATGTGCGGGGCCGTCCGCGGCCCCCAGGCGAGCACCCGGCAGACTTGGATCGCCTCCGCGGCGACCGGCAGGCAAGCCACGATGCTGCCCCAGCGGCCCTGCGCGGCCAGGCGCTCGAGAGTGGGGACGATGTCCTCGCGGATCGCGCACGCGACACAGGCGTGGGCGAGATTGATCTCCTCGTGCTCGACCACGCCGCTGATGTCGCTGACGATGCGGGTCAGCAGCTGCCGGCTCGGGTCGATGACATGGCGGACCATGACCGTGTCGGGCAGGCCGAACTGGAGCGAGACGGTGGCGGAGAGCATCGCGCCCTCCTCCACCCCGCTCACCAGGATGACCGGCACCTTCGGGCTCGGGAGCTTGCGCCGCGACCGTGGGCGGGGCGCAGTCATCGCGCCACCTCTGCGCTTCGCGCAGTAACTCCCTCGCTCGGCGCGAGCGGACGAGCAAGCTCGCCGCTCGACCTCACTCCGGTCGTAGCCGTAGCGCAAGCGCCAGGATACGGACACGGCGCACTGACCATGTCGATCGTCGCTCGCTGACGCTCGCTCATCGGCCGCGCCCGTACCGGCGCTTGAACCGCTCGACCCGGCCCTCGGTGTCGACCACGCGGCCACGTCCGGTCCAGAACGGGTGGCTGGCGCTGGAGACGTCCACGTCGACGACCGGGTAGGTCTCGCCGTTCTCCCAGGTCACCTGCTCGTGGTCGTCGGCGAGACGCTCGCGGATCGTCGACTGCATCAGGAAGAGCCTGTCCGCCGAGCGGTCGCGGAAGACGACCGGCCCGGAGACGGGGTGGATGCCTTGCTTCATGAGGACCTCCTGTGGTTAATGATAACGGTTCTCATTCTACACACAGGGTGATGCCTCACTCACATCGAGGCGAGACTCACCCCTCGGCGGTGTGGGTGTGCATGCGTACGCCGTCGCTGTTGAAGATGCTCAACACCTGAGCCGGGCGCGACCCGGTCGCGAAGATCGCGTGCGGCACCCGGGTGTCGAACTCGGCGGCCTCACCGCGGGTCAGCACCAGGTCGCGGTCGCCGAGCAGCAGCCGCAACCTTCCGGAGATGACGTAGAGCCACTCGTAACCGTCGTGGACCCGCGGCTCCGGCACCTCGGTGACCGGCTGGTAGGTGATCTTGAAGGTGTTCACCGGCGACCCCTCGGGGGTCAGCGGCGCGATCTCCATCCCGTCGCGACGGATCACCGGCCGGCGTACGCGGGGATCCGGGACCGAGGGCGTCACCAGGCTGTCGAGGCCCACGCCGAGATGGCGGGTCAGCGGGATCAGCAGCTCCAGGCTCGCCTGCCGCTTGCCCGACTCGAGCCGGGACAGCGTGCTGGGCGACATCTCCGCCATCGCGGCCAGCTGATCCAGGGTCCAGCCCTTGCTGTGCCGGATCGCCCTGATCCGCGGGCCGACCTGCTTGAGCTCGTTGATCATGTGCCCCATCTCCCATTTGCCAAATCTGCAAGAAGCCTTGCCGTTCCTTCATTGTGCCAGTGAACTGGTGACATGACCGAAAACACCGAACACCTCGACGCCATCGTCATCGGCGGCGGAGCCGCCGGCCTCTCCGCCGCCCTCATGCTCGGCCGCGCCCGCCGCAGAACCCTCGTGGTCGACTCCGGCCTTCCCCGCAACCGCTTCGCGGCGCACATGCACGGCGTCCTCGGCCACGAGGGCATCGACCCCGCCGACCTGCTGCGCAAGGGCCGTGAGGAGCTGTCCACGTACGACGTGGAGATCCGCCCAGGGCACGTCGCCCGTCTCGACGAGACCGACGACGGCGTGAGCGTCCTCCTGGAGGACGGGGCGCTGCTCACCGGCCGCGTCGCGATCGTCGCGACCGGCGTCACCGACGAGCTCCCCGACATCCCCGGACTGGCCGAGCGCTGGGGCGCCACCGTCCTGCACTGCCCCTACTGCCACGGCTGGGAGGTGCGTGACCGGCGGATCGGAGTGCTGACCACTTCCCCCCTCGGCATGCACCAGGCGCAGCTGATCCGGCAGTGGAGCGACGACGTCGTCGTCTTCACCGCCGGACTCGGGCCGGTCGAGGAGGCCGACGAGCAGCGTCTGCGCGCGCGTGGGGTCGAGCTCGTCGCCGCGCCTGTCACCGAGGTGCTCGGCGAGGGTGACCAGGTCACCGCGGTGCGCACCGCCGACGGGCTGGTCACCGAGGTCGGCGCCATCTTCACCGCCGGGACCCTGCGTCCGCACGACGACTTCCTTGCCCACCTCGACCTCGACCGCGCCGAGAGCCCCGTCGGCAGCTTCCTCGCCGTCGACGCGACCGGCAAGGCCAGCAGCGACCGGATCTGGGCGGTCGGCAACGTGTCCAACCCGATGGCCAACGTCCCGATCAGCATGAGCGCCGGCACCATGGCCGGCAGCTTCGTGAACATGGCACTGGTCACCGACGACTTCGACCGCGCCGTCGCCGAGCCCGAGACTGAGCTCGCCGAGGCGAGCGACGACCCGGTCGCCTTCTGGCAGGAGAGGTACGCCGGCAGCGACCACGTCTGGTCCGGCAAGGTCAACAAGGTGCTCGGTGACGTCGCCACCGGCCTGGAGCCGGGGACGGCGCTCGACCTGGGCTGCGGCGAAGGGGCCGACGTGATCTGGCTGGCGAAGCAGGGATGGCGGGCCACCGGGATCGACATCTCGAGCAACGCCGTGGACCGGGCCCGGCAGGCCGCCCTGGCGGCCGGTCTCACCGAGGAGCAGGCCCGGTTCGTCGCCTCCGACCTGACCGGCCTCGACGGATCGGGACGCTATGACCTGGTCACCGCCAGCTTCTTCCAGTCCCCCGTCGAACTGCCCCGCGCCGACATCCTCCGCCGGGCGGCCGGGCTGGTGAACCCCGGCGGCCACCTGCTCATCACCTCGCACGCCGCCGCACCTTCCTGGGCCGACGCCGCCATGCACGAGCACCGCTTCCTCGACGCCAAGGAGGAGCTCGAGGCGCTCGACCTGCCCGAGGACGCCTGGGAGACGGTCGTCCTCGAGCACCGCGACCGCCCCGTCACCAGCCCGTCCGGCGAGCCCGCCACCCTCGAGGACTCCGTGGTCCTGCTCCGCCGCCGACCCTGACCGACTCTGCGACCGCTGTCGTGGACAGGGAGGTCAGCTGGGCGAGCGGGCACTTCCCGTCCGGGCGGGAAAGTGCCGCAAGCCCACCGACTACGCCGCGCCGCAGCTCTCGGTCAGGAACTCCCCCAGGCGCTCGTAGGCGAGGTTCTGCGCCTCGCTGCGCTCGAGCGGGTCCTCGCCGCGGCCGGTGCGCAGCGCGTCCTCGATCATCATCCGTACGCCCTCGAAGGCAGCAGCCGGCGTGCCCTCGGGAACACCCATCGACTGCAGGCTCGTCGCCGCCAGTCCCAGCGCGGTCTCGTTCTCGTCGTTCGGCGAGGACATCTGGGCAGCGTGGGCGTTCGCCATCGTCTGTACGCCGCCGCAGAACTCCTCCAGGGAGGCGACCGGCCCCGAGGCGACCGGAGCGGCAGAGGACGCCGCTGCGCCCGGCCCTCCCGAAGCCGGGGCATCGCCGGAGCCGAGGTCGCGGGTCAGCACCACGACTCCGATCGCGACCGCGATCAGCACGCCGACGACGAGCGCGCGCGGCGGGTGCGGGAGCCGCTCTCGCCAGGCCCGCTCGCCCTGCGCTGCGGCAGCGGCGCGTCGAGCCGGGTTTCCGGACCGCTTCCCCGGCTGTTTCCCAGAGCTCACCGGTCAGCGCTCACTGGTAGGTGTTGGCCGGCGCCTCGCGCGGCTCGACGGAGATGGCCTCGATGGCGGTCTCCGACTTGCCGCCCGGCGCGGTGCCTTCGACCCAGCGACCGGTGACCGCGACCCAGGAGTCGCGCTCCGGAGCGTCGTCGTAGTCCTCCACGCGCACCCGCGAGGCGCTCGCGTCCGCTGCACAGCAGGCGATGGCGATACGGGTGACGTACCAGTTGCCCTTCTCGTCGGTGCTGACGAAGCCGGTCAGGCGGATGTCACGGCCCTTGATCGTCGAGCCGTCCTCGACCCCGGCGCGCCACATGAACTCGGCGACCTCGACGTCCACCGGCCCGTCCGAGGCCGGCAGCGGCAGGATCTCGGCGTCGGGAGCCGCCGCGACCGGATCGTCGGCACGACGCTCGGCGAGGTAGGCGCCCAGGGACGGCGGGCTGGCGACGAAGACGATCACACCGGGGATGATCGCCAGCCAGGTCATCGCCGGGACCTTGTGGCCATGCCCGTGGTCGTCCTCGCCCTCCTCCTCCGGCTCGGGACGCAGCAGCATCCACGCCGTCAGACCGAGGAGCACCACACCGGTGACGACCAGCGGCCACTTCATCCAGTCGGTGACGTACCTCAGATAGCCGTCCCCGAGCGCGAGCCGCAGCAGTACGGCGCCGAGGAAACCCACCACCAGTGCCTGGGTTGTCCGTGTCACGCGGCCACCTCCGTTGCGCAAGCGCCATCGTACGGACGCGGCCGCGTGCTGATTCGATGGATCGCTCGCTGACGCTCGCTCACGCGGCCACCTCCGTTGCGCAAGCGCCATCGTACGGACGCGGCCGCGTGCTGATTCGATGGATCGCTCGCTGACGCTCGCTCACAGCAACCACCATCCGATGCCGACGGCGGATGCGACCGCCGTGATGATCACCAAGGGTACGAAACGGAGCGCGAAGCCCATGCCGAAGTGGCCGGCTTCCATGGAAGCGAGCTTGATGTCCATCGCGGGGCCGACGACGAGGAAGACCAGCTTCGCGGTGTCGGAGAACGCCGTGAACGAGGCCGCGACGAAGGCGTCCGACTCGGAGCAGAGCGCGACGATGAACGCGAAGAGCGCCAGCGTCAGGATCCCCAGCACGGCCTGCCCGGCGACGGTGTTGACCACCGAGCGAGGTACGAAGGTGTTGACCGCCGCCGCCAGCATGGCCCCCAGGACCAGGAACCCGGAGGCGTGCAGGAAGTCGTGGCTGACGTTGCCGAGGAAAGACCGCTCGTGAGCGTGCTGGTCGCGACCGAGGTTGGTCAGCCGCTCGAGCAGCAGCTTGCCGCGGGCGAGCATGAGCCAGCCGACCGCGACGGCCGTGATCATCGAGGCCATGAACCGAGCCAGCACCATCATCGGCTGGCCAGGGAAGGCGACCGCGGTCGAGACCAGCACCGCCGGGTTGACCGCGGGCGCGGCCAGCATGAACGTCAGCGCCACGGCGGGCGCGACCCCACGACGGATCAGCGAGTTGGTCACCGGCACCGCGGCACACTCGCAGCCCGGCAGCCCGATCCCGGCCAGGCCGGCGACCGGGACGCCGAGCGCGGGGCTCTTCGGCACGATCTTGCTCAGCGCCTTCTCCGAGAGGAACGTCGAGATGACGGCGCTGAGCAGCACGCCGCCGAGCAGGAACGGGGCCGACTGCACCACGATGGCGACGAAGATCGTGCCCCAGGTGTTGAACAGGTCATGATCCAGCAGCGGCAGCAGCCAGCGCTGGGAGAGCAGGACGACGAGCAGGACGATCGCCACGATCTCTGTCTGCCCCAGCCGGAACCCCGACTTCTCGGCCGCCCGCTCGGGCGCCTTCGTACTCATGCCGCCGCCTCCGTCGAAGGAGAGGGCGAATCCGGACGCGGCGGCCTGAGGCCCACGGTCGCTCGCTTGCGCTCGCTCATGAGGCGTGTGTCTAGCACAGCCCGGCGGCCGCCGGGTAGCGCCTCGCCGACTCGGAATGGTTCCGGTTAGGCTTCGCCGACGTCACCAGCTGGACTTGGTGATCCCCGGCAGATGTCCCTTGTGCGCGAGCTCGCGGAACCGGATCCGGGACACGCCCGCCTTGCGCAGATAGCCTCGCGGACGACCGTCGACCTGATCGCGGTTGCGCAGGCGCACCGGCGAGGAGTCGCGCGGCAGCCGCGAGAGAGCCCGGACGGCTTCGGCCTGCTCGGCCGAGCCCGGCTCCGCGGCACGGATGAGCTCCTTGAGGTCGGCCCGGCGCTCCGCGTACCGCTCGACGATCTCGCGCCGCTTCGCCTCGGCCGCGATCTTGGACTTCTTGGCCATCAGACCTTCTCCCCTCGGGCGCGCATCTCGGCGACGACGGCCTCGATGCCGCGTACGTCGATCTGCTTGATCGCGTTGGTGCTGAGCCGCAGCGTGACCTTCCGGCCCAGGCTGGGCACGAAGTAGGTCTTCTTCTGCAGGTTCACCTCCCAGCGTCGTCGGGTCGCCTTCTTGGACCAGGGGCGGTTGTTGCCGAAGCCCGGGCGGGCACCGGTGACCTGACACGTGCGTGACATGACAGCCTTTCGTCTTATCGGGAATCATTTTCATTATGACACAGCCGTCCCCGCTCCGCGTCATCGCCGGCCCGCTGACGGTGCCACTGGGCAGGGGATCCGTTCCGGTACCGACTAACATGGCGCTCATGGCACCAACCCAGCAGGTCAAGCGGCGCGCGACCAACCAAGGCGCCGCAGTGAAGGAGGCCCTCGCCGCCGAGGACACCTTCCGCAGCGCCCAGGACGTCTACGCCACGCTGCGCGCGAGCGGCGAGAAGATCGGCCTCTCCACGGTCTATCGCCACCTGCAGATCTTCGTCGACGACGGTCTCGCCGATGTGATCCACAAGCCCGACGGCGAGTCCACCTACCGGCTGTGCGGGGATGCCTCCACGACCCATCACCACCACCTGGTGTGCCGTCAGTGCGGCAAGGCGGTGGAGATCGAGGGGCCGGCCGTGGAGACCTGGGCCGACAAGGTGGCGGCGCAGCACGGCTTCTCCGACGTCAACCACACGGTCGAGATCTTCGGCCTCTGCACCGCCTGCGCCGCCTGACCCGGTTCAGGGCATGTCTGGTAAAGACACGGCGGGCGCGAGCGGCGTTTCGGGCCGATCTGGCAAGGCGTCCGCCGCGAAGGCATCCTGGAGGCTGTCGAGTGGCGGCAACGCAGCCAGATCGGATGCGAAACGTCGCGTAGCGGGCGTGGATTTGCCAGACATGCCCTAGCCCGCCCGGCGGCGTCTGCGCGCCGCGGCGAGCGCGACATCGATCAGCAGGAACGCCACGAGGCTGATCCCCAGCAGCGGGAAGAACCAGCCGACGAGCACAGTCACCGCGACGCCGCCGACCAACACGGTCCGCGGCAGTCGTCGCCACGCGCCCCGCGGCGCCGGTCGGCCGAACCGCAGTCGGCTCACGCCGCGAGGACGTCGCAGCCACCACATCCGGTAGCCCAGGAGCGTGAGAGCGATCAGCCCGATCGCCAGCGCCGCCAGGACGATCTGGTTGGCGACGCCGAACAGGATCCCCATGTGGGCGCCGATGGTCCAGGTGGTCACCTTGGCCATCACCGGCCAGTCCGCGAAATCGACGCGGTCCACGACCGCGCCGCTGGCCGGATCGACGGCGACGGTGTCGTAGCTCGTAGGCCAGTCGCGCTTGTTCTCCGCGGCCGTCCAGGCGCTGTCCGCGTCCGTCGGCGGGGTCAGGTAGAGCGGGTCGCCCAGACCCTCCTCGCGGGCGGTGGCGAGCACACCGTCGATACCGACGCCGTGGACCAGGAGCGCATCCGGGTTCTCACCGGACGTCGCCGTGCCCGGCCCGTGGTGCTCGTGACCGACCGCCGAGGTCTCGCCCTCCAGCGACGTCGCCGGAAGCGGCTTCATCCAGGCCAGCGCGGTACGCAGCTCCTCGACGTTGGCTCCGGCGTAGCGCGACCACGTCACCCCGGAGACCGACAGGACCAGCGCGCCCAGCAGGACCCAGACGCCGATCGCGCCGTGCCACGACATCACCCGAGCGCGTCCCCGGGCGTCGAGGCGATGTCCTGAGCTTGTCGAAGGGTCGGGCATCAGCAGCCGGCCGGTGCGCCGCTCGCGTCGGCGCCTGCCGACCCAGAGCGCCAGCCCGCCCAGGGCCACCACCCACAGCCAGCTCGCCGCGAGCTCGCTGTAGTCGCGGCCGAGCGCGCCCAGGTGCAGGTTTCGGTGGAGATCGTCCAGCCAAGCCCGGAAGCCGAGCCACTGCCCATAGCTGCGTACCTGGCCCTCGACCTGGCCGGTGTAGGGGTTCACGAAGACCGACATGTCGTAACCGGCGGGGACGGACTCATCGGTGAAGACCACCCGGGTGGTGCGGTCGGCGGCCTCCGGGACGTCGACCCGGAGGACGGCTCCGTCGGAATGGGTCGCGCGGGCGGCGGCGACCTGCGCGGCGAGCGTCGCCTGGCCGTCTGCCGGGCTGACATGGGTCAGCTCGTGGTAGGCGATCTGCTCCACCTGCGGAGCGATCGTGTAGAGCAGCCCGGTCACCGAGGCGACCAGGATGAACGGGGCCACCAGCACCCCGGCGTAGAAGTGCAGGCGCAGCACGAGCGGGCGGACCATCGGCCACCAGTCGCGTCGTCGGCTCGGCGGGTCGAGGGGTGGCGTCGCCTGCGGGTCGGTCCGTGGCTCGGCCGGTGATGGAGTCTGGAACTGGGTAGGAACGGGCATTCGAGGTTTCTCTTCTCGCGATTTCGGGTACGCAAGACAGCCACCGGGCTCGCCCGGTGGTGCTCGCAGAGGGATCTCAGAGGCCGAAGGGCCTCGGCGGTCCCCTTCGCGGAGAGACGGCGACCCACGGAGCCGGTCGTGGGACGACCTCCCGCACCTCGGCGAGCAGGTTGCCGACGACCGCGAGCCGAGGGACAGGGAGGCTGCGTACGACCACGGCGAGAGCCCTGCGGTGCAGCCCCCAGACGACGACGGATAGCACGGCCGCGCAGGCGTGGGCCACGAGCATCGACCCGCTGCCGTCGGCCGTGCCAGCGGCGTGCTGGTGCTGGGCGCCGGGAGCCGCAGCGAAGGCCGCGAAGACCTCATGGAGCCCCAGCTGGGACAACCCGGCCGCGAGCGTGCCGACGAAGAGGCCGACGCGACGCTGCAGCACCACGATGCCCATACCGAAGACGGCCAGTGCCGCCGCGGCCAGCCAGTCGGCGCTCGGCAGGGCGCCGCCCGCGGCCACGTGGGCCAGGCCCCCACCGGTCATGATCTGGAGCGTAGCGAGCAGAGAGAGCCACGCGCTTCCGCGTACCGGCCTCACCACTCGCAACTCCACGCGCAGCACCGTATCCCGAGTCGGCGCCACGATCGGGCTACTACGCTCGTGCCACGCTCATGTGCTCAAAGCTGGTCGATCGCGGTCAGAGCTCGTCACTGCTTCCCTCGACGAGAAAAGCCGGAGGCCCGCCCACGTTCTCGTCGTCGGTCCGGACCACCGGGCTCACCGGTGCGCAGGCGAGCGTCCGCACCTCGCAGGTGACGACCTGTCGCGCGCGCAGCACGTTGGCCGCGTTCGTGTCGATGCGCTCCGCGACGCCGAAGAAGGTGTCCTCGTCGCTCCACCCGACCAGCTTGAAGTGCTCCCACGGGGCATCGATCGCACGTTGGCGTCCTGTGTTCGCGTCGTACGCCACCGCCTTGGTGGGCCACTCGCTCACGTCGAAGATCGTGCTCCGGTCCGGGGAGAGTCGCCCGACCCCGGCGATCCAGGAGTCGGCCAGCTCTCGTCGCTTGCCCTCTCCGCCGAGATAGACGTGGAAGCCGTCGGGGAACAGGGTCTCGGCGTAGCCCTCGTAGATCTCCCCGTCCGGGCTGTCGCTCGCTTGGGTCGCGGAGCCGTCGTCGAGGTCGATGGTGGTGCCGTCGTAGAAGAGGTGCTCGTCGCTCACCCCGACCAGCAGCGGCATGACCTCGCCGTAGAGGTCCTCCAGATCCGCACCGCCGTCGGGCTCCTCGTCAGGCGTTCGGTAGAGCTGCTCACCGGTGCGAGTGTCGAACGCCGCCAGCTGGAGCACGTGGGTGCCGAACTCGTCGGTCGGGCCACGCGACTGGTCCACGGTGGCGAACACCGAGCGATCCGCCGACACGGCCAGGTTGCGCCAACCGACGTCCTCGACCTTCTCGGTCTCGCCCTCCGCGCTCGTGAACATCAGTGTCCGGCCGCGCATCCAGTAGACACCGGTGGCGCCGAGCACGAACTCGTCCACAGGCTCACCGAGATCGACGCTCCGCTCCCCCACGTGCAGCGTGCCGTCGGCGTACCAGGCCGGCGCCGTGGCCTCCCATTCGGTCGGTCCTACCGGCAGCGAGAAGGGCTCCTTGCCGCCGACGGTCACGGTCGAGCTGCCGCAGCCGGCAGCCACGAGGGCTACCAGCGCGCCGGCGACGACGACCGCGCGTGGGTTCATCGCGCCGTGGACTGGACCGGGGTGTGGTTGCGGGCGAGGAGCCAGATCATGGTGCCGTAGCAGGCGATCCGCAGCACCCAGCCGAAGCCGGTGCGGAGGATGCCGAGGGCGAGGATCGCCCAGTCGCGGTCGATCGAGCCACTCCAGGCGAGGAACCAGATCGGGCCCTGGATGGCCGCTCCGATCGCACCCGGCGCCAGGAAGAGCCAGGTCAGCCTCGTGCACAGCTTCACGATCTGCTTGTCCCGGTGCCACTCGAGCGGATCGCCGCTGGCGACGCCGATGAAGAAGCCGAAGATCGGCCAACCGATCAGGCACAGGCCGCCGACCACGACCGTGTAGCCGAGGCTGATCAGGATGCCGGGCAGGAAGTAGGCCAGGGCCTGCTCCTCGGCGGAGCCACCCATCGACTGGGCCAGGCGCACCACCGCGAAGCCGATGACGATCCCGAAGATGGCGTTGCCGACGTACTGCAGGCTCGAGCGCTGCACCAGCCGCACCAGCAGGAAGATCGCCGCAGTCGCCGCCGAGGCGATCAGCGCGAACTTGAGGTCCTTGACCGCCAGCCAGGCGATGGTGAAGACCAGGCCGGGCACGCCGGCCTCGAGCATCCCGCGCACACCTCCGAGCCCGGCGGACATCTGGCGGCGTACGACCGCCTCGACGGTGTCGACCGTCGGATGGTTGTGATCGTGGTCGTCCGGCCGGCCGTCGCCAGCAGGGGTCTCAGAGGTGGGGGTCACGTTTGGTTGGCTCACTCGTTGGGGTCCGGTATCAGCTCGTAGCGGGGGTTGAACATGATGCGCTGGCCGTCGTTGCGACCGATGCGGCCCTGCACCTGCAGGGACCGGCCCGGGCTGACCCCGGCGATGCGCCGGCGGCCCAGCCAGATGAGCGTCAGTGTGCCGGAGCCGTCGAAGAGCTCGGCCTCCAGCGCCGGGACGCCGCCGCGCGGTCGCAGAGTGATCGTACGCAGCGTCCCCCGCAATCGCACCGTCTCGCGGTCCGGCGCGTCGGCGATGGAGGCGACATCCTTGGCGACGTACGCTGCCCGGATCTCGCTCGCGTCGATCGAGGCGGTGTTCGCCCAGTCGCTGAGCTTCGCACGCAGCCGGCCCTTGGACATCCTCAGCCGATCATTTCTCGACGCGGCGCGCGTTGGGCGGCAGCTTCACCTCGAGCGCCTCGCCCTTGGGCTTGGCACCCTCCCCGCGGCACACGACGACCTGCTCGAGGAGCTTCTCCCACTCCTTGCCCGCGGTCGGCTCCATCGCCGGGCGGCCGAGCATGGTGGCGCGGAGCATCCAGCGCGGACCGTTGACACCGATGATGCGGGTCTGCTGGACGGCCGGCTGGCCGTCGGGCAGCTTCACCTTCATCTGCGTGATCAGCTCGGTGCCCCACGGGCCCTCCAGGTCGGCGGTCGCACCGCCGCGCTGCTGGACGTCCTCTCGAAGCATCGGCAGCGACTCGGTCCACAGGTCGCCGTTGCGGGGCGCGGCGAAGGCGCGCAGCTCCATGGCGCCGTCCTCGGCGGTCAGCATCACGGCCGCGATCTGGCCGGAGCTCTCGTCCACCTGCAGGCGCAGCTCCTTGCCCGGCGCCGGGGCGAGCATCATCGAGCCGAGGTCCACCCAGTCACCAGTGATCAGCCCGTCGGGGACCGAGTCGATGTCGAACGGTCCGATCTCGGGGGCTGCGGGCACCGGCCGGTCGGAGGCCACCGGCCCCTCCTCGACCGATGCAGATGGCTCTCCACGGTGGGAGGGCGCGGACTTGCGACGGAACTTCACGACCATCTGCTTTCAGGTTGCGGTGACTCTGTGAGGAGGCTTATCTAACACTGATGCTCAGCGGTTGGAGAAGCCCCCTGTAGAACCGTAACCCCCATCGCCACGAACCGAGTCCGGTAAGTCGGCCAACGTGGGCACCTCGACGAAGCTCGCCTGTTCCACGCGCTGGATCACCAGCTGGGCGATCCGGTCACCGCGCCGCAGCTCGATGGCCTCGACGGGGTCGAGGTTGATCAACGCCACCTTCACCTCGCCGCGGTATCCGGCGTCGACCGTCCCCGGGGCGTTGACGATGGAGAGCCCGTGCTTGGCGGCCAGCCCGGAGCGCGGATGCACCATGCCGGCGTAGCCGTGCGGCAGGGCGATCGCGATCCCGGTCGGCACCAGCGCCCGCTCCCCCGGTTTCAGGGTCACGTCCACGGTCGTCCGCAGGTCGGCTCCGGCATCCCCGGGATGGGCGTACGCAGGTGGCGGCAGCTCTGCGTCCAGCCGCACCAGGGCTACTTCGAGATCAGACACACCCCGCACCCTAGTGGCGCCGAGGCTCACCCGATTGGTGACTCCCTTGCCCGACATGAAAAACTCACGATTCGTGAGCACCTCCGCGTACGACGAGCGACTGACCGTACCGCTGAGGTGGTGGGTCCAGGGCGTCATGTTCCTGGCGACCCTGTGGATCGCGGTCATCTTGTGGGTCCCACCCGCGCTCGCCTGGGGCATCACCGCGGCAACCGTCGGTCTGTTCGCGCTGGCCATGATCGTCTACGGCAACGCCAGGATCACCATCGCCGACGGCGTCCTGCGCGCCGGGCCCGCCCGGATCGAGGCTCGTTTCCTCGGCGAGGCCGTCGCTCTCGACGAGACCGAGGCACATCACCTGGCGGGCCGCGACGCCGACGCCAGGGCTTACCTGCTTCTGCGTCCCTACCTCAAGCGCGCGGTGCGGATCACCATCGAGGACCCGGCCGACCCGGCGCCCTACTGGCTGCTCTTCACCCGCCACCCGGTCGCGCTCGCCAAGTCGGTCAACGCGCTCCGCGCGAGTCTGTGAGCGCCATCCCCGCGCGCATGGCCTAGGCTCGTGGCATGTCCAAGTCCACCAAGGCTGACAAAGCCGACAAGGCTGACAAGGTCTGGGCGATCATGGCCCTCGTCAGCGGAATCGGGGCCGCGAAGGTCACCACCAAGGTCCTCTCCTCCGGCTGGCAGGCGTCCACCGGACGCAAACCACCGGCCAACCCCGCCGACCCCGACGTACGCCTCGTGGAGGCCGTGCTCTGGTCTGCTGCGACCGGCGCCACCATCGCGTTGGCGCGGATGTTCGCCCAGCGCCGCGCGGCCAGCTATTACGTGCGGTCAGTCGGTCGGTTGCCGAAGCAGCTGGAGAAGGACTAGTCCTGGATCAGCAGAACCTGAGATAGCGAAGAAGGCCGTACGGAATCCGTGCGGCCTTCTCTTTTTGGCCCGGCTTGCGTCGGGCTTTCCGCCGAGTCGGCGCGTTTGTACAAAGCGCTTGCTAGCGCAAGCTATACAAACGCGCCGACTCGGCGGCTTTTCGCTTGCGCTCAAGCACAGTCAAAGCAGATCAGCTTCTTCTCGTCAGCCAGCTGGCTGCGGTGGTGGACCAAGAAGCAGCTCATACAGGTGAACTCGTCCTCCTGCTTCGGCTTCACCTCGACCGCGAGCTCCTCGTGGCTGAGGTCGGCTCCAGGGAGCTCGAACGACTCCGCCGCCTCAGCCTCGTCCTCATCGACCTTGCCCGAGTTCTTGTCGTGACGACGAGCCTTGAGCTCTTCGATGCTCTCCTCGGACTGGTCCTCTTCGTTCTTACGCGGTGCGTCGTAGTCCGTCGCCATTTGCGCCACTCCCCTTCTCACTCATCTTCAGTCCCCCCGCGCGCCCCCGAGGGCAGCGGCACGGCCCGTGATTGTGCACTATTCACGTGCATTTCGCACACTCTGCCGGGTTCCGCGTCGCCGAAACGTTCTGTCACCTGCGGGTATTCCCTATCACGCGGTAGGTGACCAGTGACTTTCGGGTGGGTGAACGCGGACGTGACCGACGGAGCTCCGGGACCGTCCCGGCCGTCGGCCGGTCATAGATCTACATCAACCGGCGGCATTCAGCCGGGTACGACACCCGGGAGCGACTCAACTGGCAGAAAACCGGCCTGAACAGCCGCTTTCCGTAGTTCGTCGTAGCCGTGCGCGGGCGCGACGAGGACGAACCGACGGCCGCCGGCACCGGTCGTCGCCTCCCACCGCGCTCCGGCCGCCTCGGCCACCAGGCAGGCGGCGGCGTGGTCCCACAGATGCAGGCCCTCCTCCAGATAGCCGTCGAGGGTGCCGTCGGCCACCCCGCAGATGTCCAGGGCCGCCGAGCCGATGCGACGAACGTCACGTACGACCGGGAGGAACCGCACCAGTGCCTCGGCCTGGATCCGGCGGAGCTCGGCGTCGTAGGAGAAGCCGGTGGCGATGAGTCGCTGGGCGAGCTCCGCGGGCTGACGGACGGCCATGGGCTCGCCGTCCTTGACCGCGGCTGCCGATCCGTCCGGCTGGCGGAAGGCGGCGTAGAGGGTGCCGTGGGGCACGTCGACGACGGCCCCGGCGACCACCTCACCGGCGTACTCCGCAGCGATCGAGACAGCGTAGCTGGGCAGGCCGTAGAGGAAGTTGACGGTGCCGTCGATCGGGTCGACGATCCAGCGGACACCGCTCGTGCCCGAGAACTCGGTGGTCGAGCTTGTCGAGACCCCTTCCTCGCCGAGGAAGCCGTCCTCCGGACGCTCCTGGGAGATCAGCCGCCGGATCAGCGCCTCGGTGTCGCGATCTGCCTGGGTGACGACGTCGGTCGCGGTCGACTTGGTGGCGGCCACCTCGACCACACCCGCGGCTCGCTCACGCACGAGGTCCGCGGCCGTGCGGGCGGTCGCCACGGCGAGCGCGAGCAGGTCTCCGGCCTTGGGGACTGGGCCCTGCGGTGCGGGCTGGGACGGCTCTGCACTGTCTGTCATGGGGCCGACCCTATGCCGCCGGTGATCACCCGGAGTACTGGGGCGAGTCCTCCCCGGACAGGGTCGGCAGCTGGGAGCGCTGGTTGAAGCAGCAGCCCACGGGACAGCGGTCGGGGCCGGCCCCCAGGTCACCGACGGTACGCCGCTCAGGGGTCTCTCCGCGCTCGGCTGCGGCGCGCTCGAGGAGGAGGTCGCGTACGGTCGCCACGAAGCGCGGGTCCTCGCCCGCGGTCGGGCTGCGCCGGGCCTGCATCCCGAGCCGCTCAGCGGTCGCCATGGCCTCGGTGTCGAGGTCATAGACGACCTCCATGTGGTCGGAGACGAACCCGACCGGGCACATCACCACGGCGCTGCTCCCGCCATCTTCGGGAGCCTTGCCCGCCAGCTCCTCGAGATGGTCGTTCACGTCCGGCTCGAGCCACGGGATGTGCGGGGCGCCGGAGCGGCTGCAGTAGACGAGGTCCCACTCGTGGGTCACCCCGCGACGCTGCGCGACCTCATCGGCGATGACCGTGGCGACGTCGAGGTGCTGGGCGACGTACGCGTTGCCCTCGGGGCCGGCGTTGTCGTTCATCGAGGTGGGGATCGAGTGGGTCACGAAGAGGATCCGCGCACCGTCGCGCTCGTCCTCGGGCAGGTCTTCGAGAGAGGCGAGCACGCCGTCGACGACCGGCGCGACGAAGCCCGGGTGGTTGTAGTAGCGCCTCAGCTTGTCCAGCACCGGCGCCCCCTCGACACCACCGGTGGTGTCGCACGCCTCGAAGAGGTTCTCGCGGTACTGCCGGCACGAGGAGTAGGAGGAGTAGGCGCTGGTCGCGAAGACCGCGGCACGCTCGATCCCGTCGGCCCGCATCTGCGCGACGGTGTCGCTCAGGTAGGGGTCCCAGTTGCGGTTGCCCCAGTAGACCGGCAGGTCGATCCCGTGCTCGGCCAGGTCGCTGCGCAGCGCAGCGAGGAAGGCCCGGTTCTGGTCGTTGATCGGCGACTTCCCGCCGCGGTCGAAGTAATGCTGCCCCACTTCGACCAGCCGCTCCTTGGGGATCCCTCGCCCGCGGGTGACGTTCTCCAGGAACGGCACCACGTCCTCGGTCTTCTCCGGGCCCCCGAAGGAGACGAACAACAAGGCATCGTAAGGCGAGACATCCACCCGGCCATCATATTGATCGCCCCCGCTGGTCGAGCCGCGAGGCCGCCCGCGGCCGAGCGTGTCGCTTCGAGGTCCGAACGAAGTGGCCTTCGACCAGCGGGGCTACTCCACCACCGACGAGTAGGCGACGACACCACGCTTGAGGACGTCCATGGTCTGCCTCGCGGTGCGGCGCAGGGGGACATCGCCGGCGGCGTCGGCGACCTGGCCGCACAGGTCGATGAGCTGCTTGACCCAGCGGACGAAGTCGCCGGCGGCGAGATCGACCTCGCTGATGACGTCGTCGAGCTCGTCGCCCTCGGCCCAGCGATAGGCCGCCCAGGCGAAGCCGAGGTCGGGCTGGCGCAGGAAGTCGAGCTTGTGGTCTCGCTCCAGGGCGTCGAGCTGACCCCACAGGCGCACGGTCTCGGCGATCACGTCCTTGACCCGACCGCCGGGGAGGCGGGGCGGGGTGGCGTCGTCGGCTCGGCGGGCCTCGTAGACCAGCACCGAGAGGGCGGCCGCGAGCTCGGAGGGTGTCAGGTCGTCCCACAGCCCGTCGCGCAGCGCCTCGGCCGCGACCAGATCCATCTCGGAGTAGAGACGCATCAGGCGAGTCCCGCGCTCGGTGACAGTCTCGCCCTCGAGGTAGTCGAGCGCGACCAGCACGTCGCAGACCCGGTCGAAGGTGCGCGCCACCGTGTTCGTACGCGACTCCACCCGACGCCGCAGCGTGTCGGTGTCACGAGAGAGCTTGAACCAGCGCTCGGCCCAGCGGGCGTGGTCCTCACGGTCGGGGCAGTCGTGGCAGGGATGCATCTTCAGCTCGCGCCGAAGCTCGGAGATCTGGGTCTCCACCGAGCTCTTGCGCTCCTTGCGGGCGGTCGGCGTCCCCTCGTAGGGCACGGGTCGCAGGTCGAGGGTCTTCTCCCGCAGCCGGGAGGCCATGTCGCGGCGCATCTGCGGGTTGCGGCCGTTGAACGACTTCGGGACCCGCATCCGGGTCTGGGCGACGATCGGCACGTTGAAGTCCATCATCGCCAGGCGGCGGGCCTGTCGGTCCTGGGTGATGACGTAGGGGCGTGGCCCGTCCGGGTCGAAGCCCGGGTCGAGGACGACCGCGTAGCCGGCGAACTTGCCCGTCGGCACGTCGATGACGTCGCCGACCTTCAGCTTCGAGAGCGACTCGATGATCTCGTCGCGACGGTCGGACCGCCGCTCACGCTGGGAGGACTTCTCGACGTCGGAGATCTTCCGGCGGATCGCGGCGTACTCCATGAAGTCGCCCTTCTCGCAGGTCGCGGCCTCCTGGTAGCCCGCCAGGGCGTCCTCGGCCTTGCGCACCTGGCGAGCGAGCCCGACGACCGCCTTGTCGGCCTGGAACTGGGCGAACGACTGCTCCAGCAGCTCGCGCGAGCGCGCCCGACCGAACTGGTGAACGAGGTTGACCGCCATGTTGTACGACGGCCGGAAGCTCGACCGCAGCGGATACGTACGTGTCGAGGCGAGTCCGGCGAGCTCGCGCGGGTTCAGCCCCTGCTGCCAGAGCACGACGCCGTGGCCCTCGACGTCGAGTCCGCGACGGCCGGCCCGGCCGACGAGCTGGGTGTACTCCCCCGGCGAGAGGTTGACGTGGGCCTCGCCGTTCCACTTCGAGAGCTTCTCGATGACCACCGTGCGGGCCGGCATGTTGATGCCCAGCGCGAGCGTCTCGGTGGCGAAGACGGCCTTCACCAGCCCCCGCAGGAAGAGCTCCTCGACGACCTGCTTGAAGGCCGGCAGCAGCCCCGCGTGGTGGGCCGCGACTCCACGGGTGAGCCCGTCGACCCAGTCGTGGTAGCCGAGGACGTGGCGGTCCTCGTCGGGCAGGTCCGCGCAGGCCTCCTCGACGTACTCGAAGATCTCGTCACGCTCGTCCGGCGTGGTCAGCCGCAGGTTGGCCTGGATGCACTGCTGGACCGCGGCGTCGCAGCCGACCCGGGAGAAGACGAAGTTGATCGCCGGCAGCAGGTTGTCGCGCTGCAGCGCGGTGATCACCTCGACCCGGCTCGGGATCCAGACGCGTCGTCCGTTGCCCACTCGTCTGTTTCCGTTGCCCTTGCGCTTGTCCCTGGGCGTACGCCGGTCCGTCATCCGTCCGGCAGCCCAGTCGTCGCGAGCCAGCTTCATCAGCTCGCCGTTGACCGGGGCGCCCTCCTTGACGAAGCCGGCGGCCGCGTCGACGTCGGAGGAGGCGAACAGGTCCATGATCCGGCGGCCCGCCATCACGTGCTGGTAGAGCGGGACCGGCCGCTTCTCCTCGATGATGGTGGTGGTCTCGCCACGCACCGTGGTGAGCCATTCGCCGAACTCCTCGGCGTTGGAGACGGTGGCGCTCAGCGAGACGACCGAGACCGACTCCGGCAGGTGGATGATGACCTCCTCCCAGACCGCGCCGCGGGAGCGGTCGGCGAGGTAGTGGACCTCGTCCATGACCACGAACCCGAGACCCATCAAGGTCTGCGAGCCCGCGTAGAGCATGTTGCGCAGCACCTCGGTGGTCATCACCACGACCGGCGCCTCACCGTTGACGACGTTGTCGCCGGTCAGCAGGCCGACCTTGTCGGCGCCGTAGCGCTTGACCAGGTCGTTGTACTTCTGGTTGGAGAGCGCCTTGATCGGCGTGGTGTAGAACGCCTTACGGCCGCTGGCGAGCGCCATGTGGATGGCGAACTCGCCGACGATCGTCTTGCCCGAACCTGTCGGCGCCGCGACCAGGACGCCCTTACCCTGCTCGATCTCCCGGCACGCCTCGGCCTGGAAGTCGTCGAGCCCGAAGTCGTAGAGCGCGGCAAAGTCCCGGAAGACGGGGTAGTCCTTGTCACGCTGGAATGCGGCGTACTTCTCCGCTGGCGAGGCGTCCATGCTCCGAGCCTATCGACCGGTGCCGACACTCAGGAGCGCGGCGGCACCAGTACGCCGAGAGCGGACCGGACGCACTCGACCTCGAGCGGCAGGGGCCCGAGACGCTCTCCGTCGCTGTAGGCGATCACGCCGGGCGCGGAGACCGTGATCCGGCGGGCACGGATGCGTTCGAAAGCCGGATGGCTGAGGTGCTTGGCCTGGCGTACGCCCGGGAAGACGCGCAGGAACTCCAGCCGCGAGACCGGCTTGATGAGGATGGCGTCCAGCAGTCCGTCGGACGGATCGCAGCCCGCCGCGACCCGCAGCCCACCGCCGTAGGACTCGGTGTTGGCGATCGCCAGCAGCATGGCCTCCTGCTCGCGCACGACACCATCGATCTCGAGCCGGTAGGGCACCGGCTTCCAGCTGCGGATCACCGACAGCGCGGCGAGGGTGTAGCGAAGGTCGCCGTGCGGCCACCTCATCGCGTTGGCCCGCTCGTTGACCGCGGCGTCGAACCCGGCCGCCAGGACCGTGGCGAACCAGGTGTCGTCGCTGCGCCCCAGGTCGATACGACGGACGTGGTCGCCCACGACGACATCGGCCGCGGCCAAAGGGTCACCGGTCGGGATCCCGAGCGCCCGCGCGAAGTCGTTGCCGGTGCCGAGCGGGACGACTCCGAGACTGACCTCGGTCTCGGCCAGCGCCTGCACGGCGACATGGACCATCCCGTCGCCCCCGAGGCTCACGACGGTGTCGACGCCCTCGGCTGCCGCCTTCCGGGTCAGCTCGAGAGCGTGCTCGGCGTCGTCACCGATCAGGTGCTCGACCAGAGCCCCTGATGCCGAGAGTCGTTCGGTGACCGCGTCGAGGATCTGGTCGGCGTTGCCACGGCCGGCGGTCGGGTTGGCAAGCAGGGCGATCTGGCGCGTCACGCGCCGAATCGTACTGGTCAGATCACCGAGGGGACGTCGGGATCGCCGATCCTGTCCTTGCGCTTGCCGGCCTTCCGTCTGTCGTGGGCCCGGGCGATGACCTCGGAGACCCCGAAGAGGATGACCATCGGGCCGGCCATGATCGTCATCGTGAACGGGTCGCCGGACGGGGTCGCGACGGCGGCGAAGACGAAGGAGCCGACGATGATCCAGGCTCGGTACTTCGCCAGCGCGGCACCGGGCAGAACCCCGATCCGGTTGAGCATGATCACGAAGACCGGGATCTCGAAGGCGATGCCGAAGACCAGCAGCGTACGGCTCAGGAAGCTCAGGTAGTCGCTGAACTCGACGATGTTGGTCAGTCCGTCGGGGATGAAGCCGAACAGGATCTCCAGGCCCTTGGGCAAGGTGACGTAGCCGAGCAGGACACCAGCCAGGAAGAGCGGGCTGGCGACCGCCACGAAGATCCGCGACATCTTCTTCTCGTGGGCGTGCAGACCCGGCATCAGGAACGCCCAGATCTGGTAGAGCCAGATCGGGCTGGTGCCGATGAAGGCGGCCAGCCCGCACAGCTTCAGGTAGAGCATGAAGCCGCCAGCGGCCCCGTTGACGGAGCTGAGCGACTCGGCCCCGCTGTTCGTGTCCATCATCTCGACGGCCTTGAGATACGGCTCCATGACGAGGCCGAAGAGCTGCTCGAAGAAGAACAGCGAGACGATGAAACCGACGACCAGAGCCAGGGCAGCCTTGATCACCCGCGCACGAAGCTCACGCAGGTGGTCGGAGAGCGCCATCCGGCCGTCGTCGCCGATGGCGTGCTTGGGGGTGCCGCTGAGGATCGCGACAACACCGGCGATGGACAAGGTCTGCCTCAGTTGCCGGAGAGGCGCTCGCGCTCGGCCTTGATCTCGGCCTCACGTCGCTCGAGCTCGGCGATGCGCTCCTGCTCGGAGGCGGTCAGCTCGGCCGGCTTCTCGGCCTTCTCGCCCTTCTGCTTCTCCTCCTCGTCGCGAAGACCCTTGGTCTCGGTCTTGAAGATCCGCAGCGCCTGCCCGGTCCCGCGGGCGAGCTCGGGAAGCTTGGCGGCACCGAAGACGAGGATGACGATCGCCAGGATGATGAGCCACTCGGCTCCCTGCGGCATACCGATCAATGGAGTGAACATGAACTACCTCATCTACGTCTAGGGGGAACGTCAGAAGTCTACGCGCTCGTACGGTACAGGCCGAGTGCCTGCCGCGCAGACGCGGCAAACGATTCGGTGAACTCTGTGCTCATCTGCGCCCTTCGGGCGTCAGCCTGCGCGTCTCCGGCGTCCTCCGCCACGAGCTCAGCGTAGGGTGCCAGCCGCAGCAGCAACCGGGTGAGCCAGCGCTGGTCATAGACCCGCAACCCCACCTCGAGCCTGCCGCCGGACAGCTCGACCGGATCGATGACCGAGTAGTACTCACCGACCCAGCGGGCCTCGGGGGCCAGCCGCACCCGGACGACCGTGCCGGAGTCCGTACGCTCCAGCAGCCCGGCCGCGTCCTCGACACTCGCACCGTCCTCAGGATCGGTGACCACAGGGGTGTCGAGCACCTCGGCACCCCTGATCCGGTCGAGGCGGAAGCTCCGCGGTGCTCCGGCGGTGTGGCACCAGGCGTCGAGATACTCGATCTCTCGGATCGAGACGAGCGCCCGGGGGTCGACGATCCGCGACGATTCCTCGTCACGCGCCGGCACCCAGTAGTCGAGGCGCATCTGCCGGTCCTGGTCGATCGCGGTCGCGATCGCGGCGTGGATCTGGACGAGCGAGGTGTCGATCGTCTCCTCGCCGGGGTCGACGCTCGCCGCGGCGCCTTCGGCAGCTGCCTGCTCGAGCTTTGCCAGCGTGCGGTCGACGACCTCCTTGGTCTCCGCACTCACCGCCCCGCCCCGCAGCGCCCGCAGGGCCACGATCACGGCAGTGGCCTCGATCGGGGTCAGCCGAATCTGACGGTCGAGATAGTCGGCGTTGGAGATCCGGATGACCCGGTCGCCGTCGGGCTCGGTCAGCGCGTCGATGTCGACGTCGATCAGGTCGTCGGGATAGCCACCCGGCAGGCCGCACATGAAGAGCACCTGCAGGTCCTTGACCAGCTGCTTCTCCTCGACGCCGAGGTCGGCGGCCGCCTTGTCGACGCGTACGTCGACGTCCTGGGAGTAGAGGTAGGGCACCAGGGTCAGCAGCCGTCCCACCTGCCCCTTGGCACCGGTCGAGCTCGCCCGGTTCACTCGCTGCCGCTCACTCACGGGGCAGCTCCGTCCAGGCGTGCCACCAGGCGCTCCAGCCGGGCGGCGACCTCGCGGCGCAGGTCCTCGGGCTCCTCGACGTAGGCGTCGGGGCCGTGGCCCAGCACCGCCCCGACCAGGTCGGCGGGCACCCGGGTCAGCACGACCCGGTCCCAGTCGTCTCTGCCATCGGGCCCGGTCACGCCGGGCTCGGTGGAGTCGGCGGCCCTGCGGAGGGTGTAGCCGCTCCCCTGGCGCAGCAGCAGGACGGCCTTCCCTGTTGGCGGGGCGGGCGCCAGGTCTCGTGCGATATCGCGTACGTCCACCTCGGCCGGCACCTCGAAGGCATCGAAGTCGCCGACCGCCCGGGCCTCCCCCAGGACGCGGGAGAGCCGGAAGATGCGGGTGTCGTCGCGGTCGACGTCGTGCCCGACCGCGTACCAACGGCCCGAGTAGCGCACCACTCCCCACGGCTGCAGCCGCCGGTGAGACGGCTCGGTGGCGCGCGACCCGCGGTAGTCGAACTCGACGACCTGCCGGTCCTGGGTCGCGGCCACGAAGACCTCGAAGGAGCCTTCCTCTGCGGCCAGGCGTGGCTGCACGATCTCCAGCGCCGAGACGTCGGTCTCGAACCCCGCGGCGTTGAGCTTGCGTACGGCCTGTGTGGTCGCCTCCGCCATCGAGGCGTTCTCCCAGACCTTGGTCGCCAGCGCGACCACGGCGAGCTCGTCGGCCTCGAGGGTGATCGGCGGCAGCGCGAACTGCTCGGGGCTGACCCGGTAGCCGACCTCGTCCTCGAAGAAGGAGTCGATCACCCCGGTCTCGATGGGCACGCCGAGGCTGCGCAACTCTTCCTTGTCGCGCTCGAACATCTTCTCGAACGCCTCACCGTGCGACGACGGGTAGAGGACCTCGCGGATCCGCTCCTTCGACACGTTGTCACGCTGCACGAGCAGCATGATGAGCAGGTTCATCAACCGCTCGGTCTTACCCGCCGCCACGGTGTGGTTCTCCCCCTAGAGACTCAACTACTGCTGCGCCGGGGTGTCCTCGGCCTTGATGACGTCGATGACGAAGTAGAGCGTGCTGTTGGCCGGGATCCCCGGCGTGCCACCCTGACCCGGCTTCTCCTCTGCACCGTAGCCCAGCTCCGGCGGGATCTGCAGGAGAACACGACTGCCGACCTTGACGCCCTCCAGGCCGTTGGTCCAGCCCGGGACGACCTGGTTGAGGGCGAACGGCACGGCCTCCTTGCTGAAGCTCTCGTCGAAGGGCTTCTTCGCGCCATAGGTCATGCCGAGGTAGTTGGCCGTGACCGTCTGGTCGGTGGTGATCTCCTCACCATCGCCCTCGGTGACGATGGCGCGCTTGAGCACCGCGTCGTCGGCCTTCGGCTTGGCGATGCCGGTGAAGTCGAAGCCGGTCGGCTTGCCGTTCTTCTCGACGACCTTCGGGAGCTCGGTGGCGTCGACGTCCTTCGGCGCCTTGTCGGCGGCGGGCTTCACCACGTCGAGGACGACCAGGAGCGTGTCGTGGTTGCCGATGCCCATCTGCGGGTTGCCGCCCTCGCCGAGCAGGTCGGCCGAGCCCACGATCGCCTCGATCCGGTCGCCGACCTTGGCGCCCTTCAGGATGGTGCTCCACGGCTTCTCCGCCGGGAGCTCCTCGCCCTCGGGGGCCTGGCTCTGGTAGGCCCACTCCTTGTCCAGGGTGGTCGCGTTGCCGATGTAGATCTTGGCGAAGACGCCGCGGCCCTCCGGGATCTCCTCGCCATCGCCCTCGGTCAGGGTCTTGACCTTGGGGTCCTTGGGGTAGGCGATCGGGGACTTCCACTTCAGCGTGGGTTCCTTGTCGACCGCGGCCGAGACCGTGACCCCGTCGAAGCCGGAGACGGTCTCATCGCCGTACCCCTTCTTCTCCTCGCCGCCGCAGGCGACCAGAGCTGGGATGAGCATGGTGACGGCCAGCGCGCTCAGCGCGTGGCGCAGACGAGGCCGAGGAGCAGTGGGCACAGTGCAAACCTTCGTGACGTGAAGTAGATAGACGACAGCGGAGCACACCATATCCGTACGGTGGTTGTCTCGTGGCGAAGCCACCCCACAGCGCTTCCTGCGACTTGGAGCTCTACATGCCGTCGATGAGCCGCTGAACCCGCTCGTCGTAGGCCTTCAGCGGGTCCTTGCAGAGCACGGTGCGCTGGGCCTGGTCGTTGAGCTTGAGGTGGACCCAGTCGACGGTGAAGTCGCGGCGGCGCTCCTGGGCCTTCTTGATGAACTCACCGCGCAGCCGGGCGCGGGTGGTCTGCGGCGGGACCGACTTGGCCTCGAAGATCTTCAGGTCGGTGGTCGCCCGCTTGACCGCGCCCTTCTTCTCCAGCAGGTAGTAGAGGCCGCGGTTGCGGTGGATGTCGTGGTAGGCGAGGTCGAGCTGGGCGACCCGCGCGTGGCCCAGCGGAAGGCCGTGCTTGGCGCGGTATCGGTCGATCAGCTTCCACTTGATCACCCAGTCGATCTCGCGGTCGACCAGGGACAGGTCGTCGGACTCGATCGCCTTCAGCCCCCGCTCCCACAGGTCGAGGGCGGCGAGCATGGTCGGGTCGGTGATCTCACGGCGGTCGACGAACTCACGCGCCTTGGTCAGGTATTCGTTCTGGATGTCGAGGGCGCTGGCCTCGCGGCCGTTGGCCAGCCGCACCTTGCGACGGCCGGTCAGGTCGTGGGCGATCTCGCGGATGGCCCGGATCGGGTTCTCCATCGTCATGTCACGCATGACGACGCCCTCCTCGATCATCCGCAGCACCAGGTGGCAGCTGGCGACCTTGAGCATCGTGGTGGTCTCGGACATGTTCGAGTCACCGACGATGACATGGAGGCGCCGGTACTTCTCGGCGTCCGCGTGCGGCTCGTCACGAGTGTTGATGATCGGCCGGGAACGGGTGGTCGCGCTGGAGACGCCCTCCCAGATGTGCTCGGCACGCTGGGAGACCGAGAACCCGGCCCCGCGCGGGGTGTGGGTGACCTTGCCGGCGCCGACGATGAGCTGGCGGGTCACCAGGAACGGGATGAGCACGTCGGCGAGCTTGGAGAACTCCCCCGCGCGGCTGACCATGTAGTTCTCGTGGCAGCCGTAGGAGTTGCCGGCCGAGTCGGTGTTGTTCTTGAAGAGGTAGATGTCGCCGGCGATGCCCTCGTCGTGCAGCCGCTGCTCGGCATCGAGGAGCAGCCCCTCCAGGATCCGCTCCCCCGCCTTGTCGTGGGTGACGACCGAGGTCACGTCGTCGCACTCGGGCGTGGCGTACTCGGGGTGGGAGCCGACGTCGAGATAGAGCCTCGCGCCGTTCCTGAGGAACACGTTCGAGCTGCGGCCCCAGCTCACCACCTTGCGGAAGAGGTAGCGGGCCACCTCGTCCGGGCTCAGCCGCCGCTGGCCGCGGAACGTGCAGGTCACGCCGTACTCGTTCTCGATGCCGAAGATGCGCCTGTCCATACCTGAAACCCTAGACGGTCGACGGTCGCGCCGAAGGCGTTCAGCGCTACGACACGGCGGGTGGACCACCCTCCGGAACGTCAGCGCACCTCGCGCCGCAGGATGGCGATGAACTCGTCGGCCATGGCGAGCTGCTGCTCGAGCCTCTGGCGGCGTACGCCTGCCTCGACTCGAAGCTCGACGAGCCGTTCACGCGCCTCCGCGGCCTCTGCCGGCTCCGCGGCGTCAGGGTCGGGGTCGGAGGCACGCAGGGTCTCGATGTCGGCCATGGCCGACTTCATCTGCTCGAGGCTGAAGCCGAGCGGCTTCATCCGCCGGATCACCAGGATCTTCTCGACGTCCTCCTCGGTGTAGAGCCGGAAGCCGCCCTCGCTGCGACCTGACGGCTTCAGCAGCCCGACCTCTTCCCAGTGCCGGAGGCTGCGCAGCGAGAGGTCGGTGCGTGTCGCCACCTCACCGATCTGCATGGCCCCCTCGGGAGCTGCTCTGCGCGTCATGGTGTCCTTTCTCACATCGTCGGCGACGCCAACTCTTACGTCCCGTGAGGGTACGGTCTTCGTGTCGCGTCCATCCTGCCAGTCCCGACCGATCGGACCCTCTCAGTGCCTTCGACCCTGCCCGTCTCATCGCCGAGCGAGCCCACCGTGCGTGCCGCGCTGCGTTCGCCGCGGCTGCTGCGCACCGAGGTGCTGGCCGGCCTCGTCGTCGCGCTCGCGCTGATCCCCGAGGCGATCTCGTTCTCCATCATCGCCGGGGTCGACCCGCGGGTCGGGCTGTTCGCGTCGTTCACCATGGCCGTCGCGATCTCGTTCCTCGGCGGACGGCCTGCGATGATCTCGGCTGCCACCGGTGCGATCGCGCTCGTGATCGCACCAGTGATGCGCGATTACGGCTACGACTACCTGATCGCGACCGTGCTGCTGGGCGGGCTGATCCAGGTCGTGCTGGCGCTGGTCGGCGTGGCACGGCTGATGCGGTTCATCCCGCGCTCGGTGATGGTCGGCTTCGTCAACGCCCTCGCGATCCTCATCTTCGAGGCGCAGATCGCCCACATGGTCGACGTCCCCTGGCTGGTCTACCCGATGATCGCCGTCGGCATCGCCGTCATCGTCGGCTTCCCGCGCATCAACAAGGTGATCCCGGCGCCGCTGGTCGCCATCGTCGCGCTCACCGCCTTCACCGTCGTCGGCGCGATCAACGTGCCGAACGTCGGCGACGAGGGCAAGCTGCCCGACAGCCTGCCGAGCTGGTTCCTGCCCGACGTGCCCCTCACTCTCGAGACGCTGCAGATCATCGCGCCGTACGCCCTCGGCATGGCCCTGGTGGGGCTGCTCGAGTCGCTGATGACGGCCAAGCTCGTCGACGACATCACCGACACCCACTCCGACAAGACCCGCGAGGCCCGCGGCCAAGGCATCGCGAACCTCATCACCGGCTTCTTCGGCGGCATGGGTGGCTGCGCGATGATCGGCCAGACGATGATCAACGTGAAGGCCTCCGGGGCACGGACCCGCCTGTCCACCTTCCTCGCCGGTGTCTTCCTGCTCATTCTGGTCGTCGGGTTCGGCGACATCGTGGCGCTGATCCCGATGGCTGCCCTGGTCGCGGTGATGATCATGGTCTCGGTCGGCACCTTCGACTGGCACTCGATCCGCCCGGCCACGCTGCGCCGGATGCCGCGCTCGGAGACCGCGGTGATGGTCGCGACCGTCGTGGTCACCGTCGCGACCCACAACCTCGCCATCGGCGTCGTCGTCGGTGTCCTGGTGGCGATGACCCTCTTCGCCCGCCGGGTCGCCCACCTGACCGAGACCGACCGCACGCTGGTCGAGGGTGTCGACGGCCGGGTCGCCGCGGTCTACCGGGTCACCGGAGAGCTCTTCTTCGCCTCCAGCAACGACCTCTACACCCAGTTCGAGTACGCCGAGGACCCCGACGACATCGTCATCGACCTCTCCGACTCCCACATCTGGGACGCCTCCACGGTCGCCGCGCTCGATGCGATCACCCACAAGTACGAGACCAAGGGCAAGTCCGTACGCATCATCGGCCTGAACCGGTCCAGCGCCGATCGGCACGAACGGCTCACCGGCCAGCTCAGCAGCCACTGACCTGCACCCCGGCCGACTCAGCCCAGCGACACCTGGGCCGCGACCGGCAGGTGGTCGCTCCCCGACCTAGGGAGGACTCGCAGATCAGTCACCTCAGCGCCACGAGCCAGAACATGGTCGAGCTGTACGACGGGGAGCGCAGCAGGGAAAGTGAGCCGGAACCCGTGCTCCTCACGGGAGACTTGTTCGGTCAAGGGGGCCAGCCCGCGGTCGCGCAGGTTCCCGTTGAGGTCGCCGGCCAACAGCACCGCCGGCGCCGGATCCGCGGCGATCGCCTCCCCCAGCAGGTCGGCGCTCCGGTTGCGGCTGCTCGCGGCGAGCCCGCGCGGGCCCAGCCGGACGGATGGCAGATGTGCCACGTAGACGGCCGCATCTCCCGCCGGGGTCCGGACGACCGCTCGCAGGCACCGGTCCCAGGAAGCGCCGATGCCCGGCGGGCGGATGTCGACACGCGTATGCTCCGCGATCGGGTGACGCGACCAGAGCCCGACGGTGCCCTGGGTCGCGTGGTGCTCGAAGGTCTGGCCCAGAGCCGCTTCGTACTGCGAGAGGTGCTCGGAGGTGACCTCCTCGAGCGCCACGATGTCAGGATCCGCGGCCAGCAGGACCTCGACGGTCCGCTCGACATCGTGGTTGTCATCGGCGACGTTGTGCTGCACGACCGTGAGGTCGTACGCCGTCGGCTCGACGGGCGTCAGCTGCGGGCCGAACACACCGACCCAGGCCGCAAGCGGAGCCAGCGCGAGCAGCGCGGCGATGGCCGAGCGTCGTACGACGGCTCCGAGGATCAGCAGTGGCACCGCCAGGCCGAGCCATGGCAGGGACGTCGCGACCAGCGACCCCAGGTTGCCCCAGCGGTTCGGCACCAGGCCATGCAGCCCGATCACCGCCGCGAGCAGCACCGCGCAGACAGCGAGCAGCCGTCCTCGTCGCCACGGCGACCCCTGCGGCGCAGGTCGCCCGCCGTCGTCGTCCGCCTCTACCTTCACAGACAGCGACACTAGCCAACCGGCCTCTGCCCGAGTTCACGAATCCACCGCCGTGGCCGTGTAGAGAACGGCGTGCCGGCCTCGTTCACCGGGCAGAGACACCCACAGACACGAGGATGGCAGTCATGACACATCAGTTGCGGTTCGACCACATCGGTATCACCGTCGCCGACATCGAGCGGGCCACCGAGTTCTTCGTCGGCCTGGGTCTGGAGATCGAGGGGCGTGCGTTCGTCGAGGGCGAGTTCATCGACACCGTCTGCGGGATCCCCGACTCCCGCTGCGAGATCGTCATGCTGCGGCCTCCAGGCGGCGAGACCGCGCTCGAGCTGGCCCGGTTCGTACGCCCCGACCACGTGCCCGGATCGCCCGAGGCGATGGCCAACGAGCTGGGTCTGCGCAACGTCTGCTTCGAGGTCGACGACCTAGACGCGGTCCTCGAGCGGGTGACCGCAGACGGCTATGGCCTGGTCGGAGGCGTCGGCATCTACGAGGGCACGGTGCGGATGGCGTACGTGCGCGGCCCCGAGGGCATCGTCGTCTCGCTCTCTGACCGGATCGGCTGACCGAGCAGAGACGACGTGGGAGTGCTGAGGCGGTGTCCTGAGCCTGTCGAAGGGTCACTGGGTGACCCCGGCACTCCCACGTCGTTGGGCTCAGTCGAGCGGCGGGGCGATCGGCGGGTCGCCGTCGTCGTCGGTGGGCGGGGCCAGGGGCGACTCTTCGACCGGCTTCTCGGCAGCCTTCTCCGCCGGCTTCTCGGCGGGCGGCTCTACGGCCGCCGGCTTCGTCTCCTCGGCCTGCGGATTGGTGGTCACCGAGCTGAGGATCTCGACGAGCGTCGCCGGGCGGATCCTGCGGAACTTGCGCGGCTGGGTGCGGTTGCGGTCGAGGACCGCGACCTCGAGGTCCTTCGCGGCGATCTCACGATCGTCGGTGTCGGTGTGGCCCAGCGCGGCGACGGCCAGCCTGATGGCGTCCTCGAGCGTGGCACCTTGGGTGTAGCGCTCCTTGAGATAGCCCCCGACGGACTCGGCGGCGCCGCCGATGGCAGCGAAACCGTGCTCGTCGACGACCTGGCCGTCGTAGGTGAGCCGGTAGAGCTGGTCGTCCTCGGCGGAGTCGCCGATCTCGCCGACGAAGAGCTCGACCTCGTAGGGCTTCTCCCCACCGGAGGAGAAGATCGTGCCGAGAGTCTGGGCGTAGGCGTTGGCGAGCCCGCGGCCGGTGACGTCGCGCCGGTCGTAGGCGTAGCCGCGCATGTCGGCCAGCCGCACCCCGGCGATGCGGAGGTTCTCGAACTCGTTGTAGCGACCGACCGCGGCGAAGGCGATCCGGTCGTAGATCTCGCTGACCTTGTGCAGCGCAGCCGAAGGGTTCTCGGAGGCGAAGACGATGCCGTCGGCGTACTGCAGCGAGACCAGGGCCCGGCCCCGGGCGATGCCCTTGCGCGCGAAGTCCGCGCGATCGCGCATCAGCTGCTCGGGAGAGACATAGAACGGAGTGCTCATCGGCCACCCTCCAGCTCGGCGATGGGACCGTCGGGCCGCTGGAGCCTCCCGGCGATGACATTCTCGGCCACGGCCGCGACCTCGGCATCCGGCAGCGTGCGCCCGCCGTCAGCGGTGATCACGTGGACCAGCGGGAACAGCCGGCGAGAGAGATCCGGGCCACCGGTGGCCGAGTCGTCGTCGGCCGCGTCGTAGAGCGCCTGGATCAGGACCGCGACCAGGCCGGCCTCGTCGAGGTCGGGCCGGTAGAGCTTCTTCAGCGAGCCCTTGGCGAACAGCGATCCCGATCCGACGCCGGTGTATCCGGTCTGCTCGTAGCGGCCGCCGGTCGGGTCGTACCCATAGATCTTTCCCTGCTCGGCGTCGGGGTCGAAGCCGACGAAGAGGGGGACGACGACGAGGCCCTGCATGGCCATCGGGAGGTTGCCCCTGACGAGAGCGGACAGCCGGCTCGCCTTGCCCTCGATCGAGAGCGTGGTGCCCTCGATCTTCTCGTAGTGCTCCAGCTCGGTCTGGAAGAGCTTGACCAGCTCGACCGCGATCCCCGCGGAGCCGGCGATGCCGACCGCGGAGTATTCGTCGGAGGGGAAGACCTTGCGCATGTCGCGCTCGGCGATCAGGTTGCCCTGCGTGGCCCGCCGGTCACCGGCGATGATCACGCCGCCGGGGAAGGTCGCCGCGACGATCGTGGTGCCGTGCGGGGCGATGTCGCTCAGGTTGCCCGGGGCAGCGTCGCGTCGCGGGAGCAGCTCCGGCGACTGCGCCGTCAGGAAATCGGCAAAGGACGAGGTGCCCGGCGTCATGAAGGCGGCCGGGATACGGGACTCCGTCACGCCATCCCCTCCGTTGCGCAAAGGACAGAATACGGACGCGACGGCGTGAGTATGCCCATTGTCGCTCGCTGGCGCTCGCTCATGCCTACTGCCCGCCCTTCTGGATGAAGGACTTCACGAAGTCCTCGGCGTTGGTCTCCAGGACGTCGTCGATCTCGTCCAGGATGTCGTCGACGTCGGAGTCAAGCGCTTCCTTGCGCTCGTTCACATCGGTCTCGGGCGCGGTCTCGACGGACTCCTCCGTCTCGGAGGACTTCTTCGGCTGCTTCTGCTCCTGTGCCATGTCATCAACCTATCCACTCGCACCGACAAACCTGAGGAAACAATGCCCGATTTCGCTACGGGAGGAAGCAGAAGTCGTTCGTTGGACCGTGATGTGGCACGAGTCGTGACCTACGGGTCAGGAACCGGTCAGTCGGTTGAACAGGTCGAGGGCGGTCTCGGAGGAGTCGAGCAGGCCACCGACGTGCTTCTTGGTGCCGCGCAGCGGGTCGATCGTCGGCACCCGCTGCAGCGACTCGCGACCGGGCAGGTCGAAGATGACCGAGTCCCAGCTGGCCGCGGCGACGTTCTCGGAGTACTTCTCCAGGCAGCGGCCGCGGAAGTAGGCCCGGGTGTCGGTCGGCGGCTCGTGCATCGCCTTCTCCACCAGGTCGTCGGTGAGCAGGCGCTCGATCCGGCCGGAGCGGACCAGCCGCTGGTAGAGGCCCTTCTCGGGGCGGATGTCGGCGTACTGCAGGTCGATCAGGTGGAGCTTGGGGTCGTCCCACTCCAGGGAGTCGCGGTCGCGGTAGCCGAGCAGGAGCTTGTACTTCGCCACCCAGTCGAGCTCGGTGGCGCACTCCATCGGGTCGCGCTCGAGGCGGTCGAGCACCGACTCCCAGCGCTCCAGGACGTCCTTCGTCTGATAGTCCGCATCCGAGCCGTAGCGCTCCTCGACGAACTTCTTGGCCAGGTCCAGATACTCCATCTGCAGCTGGACACCGGTCAGCTTGCGACCGTCCTTGAGCGTGATCAGCGTCTTCAGGGTCGGGTCGTGGGAGACCGCGCGCAGTGCCGAGACCGGGCCGTCGACACTGAGATCGCGGGTGATGTAGCCGTCCTCGATCATGGCGAGCACCAGCGACGTACTCCCGACCTTGAGGTAGGTCGAGACCTCGGCCAGGTTGGCGTCGCCGAGGATCACGTGGAGCCTGCGGTATCTCTCCGGGTCCGCGTGGGGCTCGTCACGGGTGTTGATGATCGGCCGCTTGAGGGTGGTCTCCAGGCCGACCTCGACCTCGAAGAAGTCGGCGCGCTGTGAGATCTGGAAGCCGTGCTTGGGGCGCTCCTGGCCGATCCCGACCCGCCCGGCGCCCGCGAAGACCTGCCGGGAGACGAAGAACGGGATCAGATGCTTGACGATGTCGGCGAACGCGGTGCTCCTGCGCATGAGGTAGTTCTCGTGCGCGCCGTAGGAGACGCCCTTGTTGTCGGTGTTGTTCTTGTAGAGGTGGATCTGCGGGTTGCCCGGCAGCCGCGCAGCTGCGCGGGAGGCGTCGAGCATCACCTGCTCACCGGCCTTGTCCCAGCGCACCGCGTCGAGGGGGTTGGTCACCTCGGGGCAGGAGAACTCCGGATGGGCGTGGTCGACGTAGAGCCTGGCGCCGTTGGTGAGAATGACGTTGGCCAGCCCGAGATCCTCGTCGGTGAGCTGGCTGGGGTCGGCCACCTGCCGCGACATGTCGAAGCCGCGCGCATCACGCAGCGGTGACTCCTCCTCGAAGTCCCAGCGCGCTCTCCTCGCCTTGAGAGTCGAGGTCGCGTATGCATTGACGACCTGCGAGGACGCCACCATCGGGTTGGCCTGGGGCTGTCCAGCCACGGAAATTCCGTATTCGACCTCCGTGCCCATAACCCGTCGTACGCTCATACCGCCGCCTCCGTCAGGAACCCTGAATTGTACGGAAGCGGCGGCATGAGGTTGATTGTCGCTCGCTGACGCTCGCTCATGCCTGCAAGGCTACCGGCCGGGTGCGTGAAGCCACGTGAACATCCACCCGCCGCGCTGAGGTTGGCGGCAGTTGTTCGGCTGGACGGAACCAGGAGGATCCCCGCACGTGAGACGCTACGCCTGGTGGTACGGCGCCGGAACGGTCGTCCTCGCGATGCTGGTGCTGTGGCCGCTCGCGGCGACCGCGGTCTGGGAACGCACCGGCGAGACCGTCGCCGAACCGACCACGATCACCGACTACCGCGCGGAGTTCACCGTCGGCGCGGACGGCTGGATGGACGTCACCGAGACGATCACCGTCGACTTCCCGAGCGAGGGCAGCCACGGGATCTTCCGGTTCTTCGACTCCGCCGACCCCAACGCACCGAAGCTGCGTCGGGAGCCCATCCTCCAAGACGTCACCGTCGATCCGGACACCACCGAGGCGCAGCGGCTCGAGCTCGCCCGGAGCTCGTTCTCGGAGGGCTACTTCGACGAGGAGATCCTGCCCGGCCTCGTCGAGGAGTACGGCGAGGTCGAGGGCCGGCGCCGAGCACTGGACCACTACGGCGACCCGTACAGCCGGACCACCACCACGAAGGAAGGCTGGGCGGACCGGTTCACCAACGTCCGGATCGGCAGCGAGTCGGAGGAGCTCTCCGTCGGCGAGCACGTCTACGTCATCAGCTACAAGATGAGCTCGGTGCTCCTGGCCGACGGAGACGGCTCGAGGTTCTACTGGAACGTGGTCCCCTCCGGATGGCGTCAGCCGATCGGGCAGGCCGACCTCACGGTCAACCTGCCCGCCGAGGCCGAGGAGGTGCGCTGCGCGGTCGGGAGCGGAGGCAGCTCCGGCTGCGCGAGCGTCGCGGGCCAGGGCACCAGCACCGTCCACGTCACCGCTCGTGACCTGGCACCGGGCACTCCGGTGACTCTCCGGGCCGGGATGGACCTCGCCGCACCCTCGACCGAGTCGGCCGAGCTGCCGTGGTCCCAGTCGTGGGACCCGGTGATGGGCTCCGACACCGGGATCCTGGGTGTGCTCATCGGACTGATGGTCGCTGCGATGATCCCTGCCGGATACATCCTGGCCAGGACCTGGGACCCGCTGCCCCGAGCCGATGTCCGGGCGACGCCACCGGCCGGGGTCGGGCCGGCGCAGGCGGCGTACGTCGTCTCGAAGACCGTCCGACCGGGACAGCTCGCGGCGTCGATCCTCTATGCCGCCTCCCGCGGAGCCCTCGACATCCGGTCGACACAGAACGGCTGGAAGGTCTCCCTGGACAACCCGAGGACGTCGTGGGACGACATCGACGGGGTCAGCGCGGTCGTCCGCGAGCTGGGTGGCGTCGCGATCGGGGCGAAGAAGAGCACCTCCGCGGCGAAGTCGGCCGGGCGCCGGATCTACCGCATCCGCAACACCTACGGAAAGAAGGTCCGGGCGTGGGCTCTCAAGGAGGGCCTGCTGGAACAGCGTACGAGCCGGGTCGGGTGGATCGTAGCCTTCATCGTCTGCGCCCTCACGGCGGTCGTCCTCGCGGTCGTACGTCCCGGCGGCACCACCCTGTGGGCGCTCGCCCCCGGGGTCTTCGCCGTCCTCATCGGTCCCGTTCTCGCGGCTGGGTCCGGCCTGGTGCGCACCCGGGCGGGGCGTGACCTGGCCGCCGAGGTCATCGGGTTCCGCTCGACGCTCGACTCCCGCAAGGGCGACTTCGTCGGTGACCAGGCCACCTACGACTCCTACCTGCCCTGGGCCGTCGCGCTCGGCTGTGCGAAGGACTGGGCGCGTAAGCTCGAGGTCAAGGGCTCCGCACCCGCCGCCCCCAGCTACCTTCCCTACGACCAGCACCCTCGGTATCGGAACATGACCGTCGTAGGCAGCGCCGGTCTCGTCAGCGAGATCACGCACGATTTCGAGTCCTCGATCGACTCCGCGGTCCGCTCCTACTCGGCCTCCTCCAGCGGCGGCTCGGCGTCCGGCGGTGGGTCCTCCTACTCCGGCGGTGGCGGCGGCGGTGGAGGCGGCAGCTTCGGTGGTGGTGGAGGCGGCGGAGACGGCGGCGGCGGGTCATGGTGAGGTTGGACCATGGGCACTCCTGAGATCCGGCGGGCCACCGCCGACGACCTCGACGACATCTTCTCGATCTGTCTGCTGACGGGGGCATCGGGCGAGGACGCAACCGAGTTCTACGACGACCCTCGGCTGCCGGGGAACATCTACGCCGCTCCCTACATCGTGCTCCGTCTCGGCCTCGGCTTCGTCGCGGTCGACTCCGAGGGCGTGGTGGGCTACGTCGTCGGCACCCCGTTCACCCGTGCTTTCGAGAAGGAGTGCGAGGAGGACTGGTGGCCCGCGCTGCGCGTGGTCAACCCCGACCCCGGACCCGACCACGACCGCAACGACTGGAACGCTCGGCTCCGCTCCTTGATCCACCGGCCGGTGCGCACGCCGGGCGAGCTGCTGAGCGAGTACCCGGCGCACCTCCACATCAACCTGCTCCCCCGCGCCCAGGGCCAGGGCGTCGGCAAGGAGCTGATCGCGATGATGCTCGGCGCCTTCCACGTCGCGGGCGTACGCGGCGCCCACCTCGGCGTCAGCACGGCCAACACCCGCGCGATCGGGTTCTACCAGCGCCTGGGGTTCGCGACGATCGCCGAGACCGAGAGCACGCTGCTGCTCGGGGTCCAGTGGACCGGCGAGCTGGAGGAGTGAGCACCCATGGGACTCTGGGAGACGCGCGTGGTGCCACACATCGTGGACCGCTCCTGCGGCGTCGCCCAGCTCGATCCGCTGCGGACACGGGCATGTGACGGCCTTCGCGGCCGCGTCGTCGAGATCGGCTTCGGCAGCGGGAGCAACATCGGCCGCTATCCACCCGCCGTCACCGAGATCGTCGCCGTCGAGCCCTCCGACGTCGCCTGGCGGCTCTCGGCATCACGACGTTCGGACTCGTCGGTCCCGGTGAGCAGAGTCGGGCTCGACGGCGCGCGGCTCCCCCTCGCGGACGTCTCGGTCGACACCGGCCTGGTCACCTTCTCGCTGTGCACCATCCCCGACGTCGCCGGCGCGCTCGCAGAGCTGCGCCGCGTTCTGCGCCCCGGCGGCACCGTCGGCTTCGTCGAGCACGGCCTCTCCCCCGATGCCTCCGTCGCCCGCTGGCAGCATCGCCTCGACGGTCTCCAGCAGCGGCTCTTCGGCGGCTGCCACCTCGCCCGCGACATCCCGAGGCTGATCGAGTCGGCAGGCTTCACCTTCGACTCGCTGGAGCAGTCCTATCTCCCCGGGCCCGCGCTCTCCCGCCCGTGGGGGTATCTCTCGGTCGGGCGGGCGGTTCCTTCGTAAAGGTATGCAGGTCAAGGCTCACTTCCCTAGCGGAACTCCGCACGGGATGTGTTACTTCGCCTGCATACCTTTCGACAGGCTCAGTGCGCGACGTACGCGTGCGGCGGTCACCGCGGGGTGGGCGAAGTCGCTCCAGATCAAGCGGATCATCGAGAAGCCGGTGATCTCGCGCAGCTCATCCTCACGCCTCTTCTCTGCGAAGACGACTCGCCGGGGTCCTGCCCCGGTTGGAGCAGACGGCCGTACTTGACCCGCCCGTCGAACTCGCCGAGCAGTCCGAACTCCGGCCAAGCCCAGTCGGTGACACCCACGATCGAGCCATCGGCGCGCCGTACCTCGTACTGAAGCTCCGGCTGCGGGAGGCCGAAGGAACGGAACAGGTGCTTTCCACGTGACTCCCCGATCGAGCCCGATCTGCCGTCTGCGAACGGAACGAGAGCTCTCACACGGTGCATGTACGGCCAGTGCTCCACGATCTTGTACGCCGCCTCCAGGCGGTCACGGTCGAATGTTCCGCTCCGCAACCCGGCGTCGAGCAGACACCACGCGGCCTCCGTGTCGACGCGAGATGCCGCTTCGAGCACGCATCTCTCCGCGAGCATCACCTTCATCCCGTCGGCAGCCACCACCTCGTCGTCAATGGTGAAGCCTTCGTGATGCACGACGTCACCTTCGATCCGCCCGGCGCCGCCATCGAGGCGGGTGACGTGAACCCGGTCGAGCGGGAGATTCCAGACGTCGATCCCATGGGCCACCACACCGGAGGTGTGACTCAGCGCCACGGAGTCGCCCAACGACCGCATCACCGCGCGCGCCCGGACCTGGTGTCGTGCCACCGGATCGAGCTCGAGCCACGTTGTGCCTGGCGCATAAGCACCGCGGCGAATGCGATGCCACTCGCCCGAGCGCGCCATGCGAGTGATGTCTCGCTTCGCATATCCCGCTTCCAGCGCCATCTGGGTCGTGAAGAAGCCGTCTCGCTCGATGAAGAATTGGAGTGCGTCCATACGCACAACCTTCACGCCGCGGCGCGAGGCCAGAAAGCCCAATTTCCCCGGCCTGTGGATAACTTCCGATCGAACCGGTCTGCGGACGGGAGTTGGCCCGGCGTACGTCGTGCGCCTTCATCAAGGTATGCAGGCGAAGGCGCACATCCCCAGCGGAGTTCCGCACGGGATGTGTTACTTCGTCTGCATACCTCGCTCGAGGAACACCCCAGCCGCCTCAGCGTCTGCGCGTACGCAGCGCATGGGCGACGTTGACGCCGACGAGGCCTACCCAGGAGATCACCAGGGCACCGACGTTGTCGGTGACGCCGAGGGTGATGCTGATCGGGATGCCGGCCACGGCCGATCCTGCGCCCAGGACGAACTGGAAGATCGAGGTGCGCGACTCGTTGCGCTCGGCGAGGGTGCGGGCGGAGGCGGTGGCGCCGACCCGCTCCTGGACGGTCTTCTCGATGCGGTCGGCGAAGCCGGCGACCAGCTCGGCATCGAACGCGTCCCCCAGCTCATGGCGGGTCTCCAGACCTGCCTCGATGTCCTTGCGCGCCATCTCGTCTACCACGTCGGTCAACCTTACAGATCAGATGCGGGGGCCGGTGTCCCCGAAGTCGTGCTGAATGTCGGTTCGCTCGGCGTGGCCGTGCGGGGCTTGGCTCGACCCGACAGCATCCAGACCAGAGCCACGAGGGCGACCACGACGACGAGCAGCGCTGCTCCACCCAGGATCAGCAACCACGCTGCCATCTGACTCCCCGTTCTCCGGCCCGCTCTCGCGAACGCTCAAACACTAGCCCGCGGGGCGCGCACCCGCAGCCGAATACATTTCGGCTGGTCTTCCCGATCGCACGAGCCGACGAGTTGAGTAGCCGTGCTCACGCGCTGTGCCTCCGCGAGCCGTTGCAATGGTCATATGGAAACAGGAGCAAGACCAGTCGCGCCGAGGCGGCTCGACTGGCTGAACGACGAGACCGCCCGCTGGGTCGGCGAGGGCATCCTCACCGAGCACACCGCGGAGAAGATCAAGGCGCAGTACGTCGCCTCCCCCACCGGCTCGCTGACGCGGGTCATCTCCTACCTCGGCGGCGCGTTTCTGGGTGTCGGGCTGGTGTGGCTGGTGGCGACCAACCTCGACACGCTCTCGCCGCTGGTGCGGTTCGCCGGGATCGTCGTCGTCTGGCTCGCGTTCACCGCTGCCGCGGAGGTGCCCACGCTGCCGCATCCCCTGCGCGGCGCTTTCCGCGGGATCGCGGCGACCGGCTTCGGTGGGGTCATCTTCCAGGCGGCGCAGAGTCTCCAGGTGCCGGCCTACGAGCCCTCTCTGGTCGGGCTCTGGGGGCTGGGGGCGCTGCTCTACGCCTACGCGAGCGCAGGCGTGGCGCCACTGGTCGTCGGCATCACGACCACGATGATCTGGTTCGACTGGCAGGTGGTGGCGAGCAGCGAGAGCACCTTCGCCGGCGTCTTCGCGGTGCTGGTCGGAGGCGTCGTCGCGACGGCGACAGCCGCGCTGCACGACCGAGACCGGCAGACGTTCGCCCAGGTATGGCGGCTCGCGGGCGGCGTACTCGTCCTGGGTGGCCTCTTCGTCGCCGCCATCCCGCAGATCGGCGACCGCGAGCTGGCGTGGAGCCCAACCCTCGTCGTGGCGCTGGTGATCGCCGCGCTTCTCGCCGCGGTCGCGGTGGGGCGTACGCGCGGGTGGTCCCGGTGGGAGGTGCTGGCCTCGGTGCTCATCGTGCCGATAGGCCTCGCGCTGGTCTCCTGGGACCCGCAGGTGAGCGACCTCGGCGCCGTGTCGGGCGAGGCATGGCTGTCCGCCTTCGTCAGCATCGCGGTATACGTCGTCGTTGCCGGTGCGGTCGCCGTCGACGGCTCAGTGCGCGACCATACGTTGCTCGTCGTGCTCGCCACCGGCGCGCTGGTCGTCTTCACGACCATGCAGAGCTTCGCGGTCTTCGCGCCGATCGTGTCCGGCGCGACCCTGTTCCTGATGCTGGGCGTGCTCCTGCTCACCACCGGATTCGTCTTCGACCGCGCCCGACGCGGCGTGGCCGCCAACCTCAGCGAGGGCCTCTCATGAACGCTCGTATCAAATTGATGCTCGTCTGCATCCTCAATCTCGGACTGGTCGGTCTCGCCGTCGCCGGTCAGCTCTCCGCACGTGTCACCGGCGACGAGATCCGACTCCGCGTCGCCCCGGTCGATCCGATCGACCCGTTCCGCGGCGCCTATGTCGACCTCGCCTATCCCGACATCACCGAGCGTACGACTCACCAGACCGGGGACGCGTACGTCTCGTTGGCACGACGTGGTCAGGTCTGGGAGGCGACCAGCGTCTCGGTCGACCCGCCTGCCGAAGGGCTGTTCCTGAAATGCCATGACGACGGCTCGCGGCTTGCCTGCGGCATCGAGAGCTTCTTCGTCCCGCAGGACCGGGCCAAGGAGATCGAGGGCGACGTCGGCCGCGGCGACTCCGTCGCGGTGGTGAAGGTCGACTCGCGCGGCAACGCGGCGCTCGTCTCGGTCCAGACGCACTGACAGAGACCCGACTAACGTTGGGGCTCTTCGATCGCCGGCGCCTGTTCCGGCATGGACACCAGGGCCGAGACGGGTGCGGCGATTCCCCAGTCGTACATCGCGTCCAGCACCGGACGCAGCTGCCAGCCGAGCGGAGTCAGCTCATAGACCACCCGCGGCGGGATCTCGGCATACGCGGTGCGGGTCACGATGCCGCGAGCCTCGAACAGACGCAGCCGGTTGGTCAGCGTATGGGCACTGATCCCGGGAAGCGCGCTTCGCAGCTCACCGAACCGGTGCGGGCCGTGCATGAGCTCCCGAACGATGAGCGTCGCCCACGGACCGTCGAAGAGCATCAGGAAACGCGACACACCACACTCGGGAAGCTCAGGAAGCTCGACATCTGACATTTCTTCATCCTAACCCAATAGTGCAGTTGACGTAACTGGTGCACAATATGCACCAATAGACCCATGACCTACATCATCCATGGCGCCACCGGCGCCCAGGGCTCCCCCGTCCTCGCCGCAATGCTCGCCACCGAGAACCCGGCCGTGGCCGCCGTACGCACCTTGGACGCCGTGAACGACGGCGTCGCCTCGATTGCCGTCGACCTCGCCGATGCCGGCTCCCTCGCCGAGGCGTACGCCGGCGCGGACGGCGTGTTCACCCATCTGCCGATGGGTCCGCCGGAGCAGTCCCTGCAGTACGTCGAGGCGATCGCCACCGCGGTCGCCAAGGCGCAGCCGGCCCGCGTGGTGATCTCCACCAGCGGTCAGATCGTGGACCAGCCCGGCTCTCCCCTGCAGGCCAACGACGACAGCCCGATCGCCACCCTCATTCGCCGCGTCAGCGACACCGGCGTCTCGACCGCCGTCGTCGCCACCCGGCTCTACCTGGAAAACCTGCTCCTGCCCGTGATCTCCGGCCCCGCGAAGCTCGACGGCGTCCTCCGCTATCCGCTCCCGACCGCGTTCCCGACGTCCTGGATCTCGCACCGCGACGTCGCCGACGTCGTGGTCCGGCTCCTCACCGACCACTCCACCACAGGCATCGTCGCCGTCGGCGCCCATCCCGGACTCACTGGCCCCGACCTGGCCGCATCTTTCGCCGGACGCCTCGGCCGCGACGTGACCTACGAGGCGATCACACCCGAGGCGTTCGGCGAGCTGATCTCCCTGCTCTTCGGGCCGGAGGCCAGCGCCCCTGTCGTCGGTCTCTACCAGGCCCTCAACACCCAAGAAGGAAACACCATCGCCCCCGACAACAGCGCCCAGAGCCTACTCGGCATCTCACCGCGGTCCGTCGAGGACTGGCTCGCCAACGTACCTTTCTGAGACACCAGAATCACTGGACACGGCTTGCACGTGCCCCGTGTCACCCGCCGACCGACAGACATCCGCCCGCGACCAGAACCGCAGGTCACGGGCGGATCAGTCAGCTGATCTGTCTACAGGTACTGACCCGTGGTGGAGACCTGCTCGCTAGAACGGCCGGGCTCGGTGCCCTGCTGGGTCCCAAGCACGACGATGCCCGGCCAACGCATCGTCAGCGACTCAGCTGCTTGATCAACTCCGCCGGCGTACCTTCGAACTTGTCACCGATCGCGTCCTGCCCTTCGATCGACATCTCGAGTCTACTGACGCCTACCCGCTCCGCGTCCTGTGCAACGGCGAGGAGGTCGTCTTGCGTCGTCACGGTCAGCACCAGCCACGTGTCGGAGCCGCCGCCGACGTAGGTGACGCTCGCGATCGGCGAGTCCCTCATCCCCTCGAGCACCGCAACCTCGCCCTCGACTTCCTCGACCGTGCCCATCACCAGGAGGAATCCCTCAGAAGGCACGTCGGCGACCGACACGAAAAGGTGGTTCGGGTTCACCAGCTTCGCCTGCGCCGCGAGAGCCGACCTGTTGGCATCGACCGTGTCGGTCAAGGGAACATTGAAGTGGAGTCCGATCTTTTTCGGCTTCTCGTTGAAGCCGCCGACCTGCACCGACGCGCCATCATAGGCACTCCAGTCCGGCAGGCTTTCGAGGTCCGTCACGACACTGCCGATCAGGCTCGCGTCGAGCTTGTCCATCGCTACCAGGACGTGAAATCCACCTGGTGCCTCGACCGAGAGCGTGCCGTAACGAGTCGCATGGTCCCCCCAGCTCCTTCAGCACGGTGATAGTGACTCCCATCGGGTCCTCAACGCCGTCCAGCGACACCCGGAACGAGTCATCGATCCCTCCCGCACCAAACGGCTTGATCTCCTCGGAGGTGTATTGATCGAGTTCCAGACCTGCTAACTCCACGAACGCGGCAACGGCCCCGTTGGGCAGCTGCTTCTGCGCCACGTCTGATCCGACGACCACGCCGTTGCTCGTCAGGTCCCAGCCGTTCAGCCTGGTTGCGAGACCGCCGTCGTCCTCCCACTCGGCGATCCGATCGGCGACCGGCTTCAGGTCGCTTTCCTTGACGCCCATCAGTCTCCGTCCCCCTGCTCACGCTCCTCAAGATACAAGTGGCTGCTGCCGGACCGGGGACTGACATTGCGCTGATCTCGGTATGAACGTCAGGCCGTGCGTACCGCGAAGTCGACAGAGTCGCGACCGGACTTTCGCAGTGCATGTTGGACTGGTTCGCAGGCACGCATGAGGTCGAGACAACCGCCGTCAGGCGTCATGACGAAACCTCCGATGACGCCGCGACCGACACTCGCCTTCCAGTCGGACAACCTGGGCTCCCACGTGTTGACCAGCTGGATCAACGTTTGCCAGGTGGCAAAGTCCGTCAACTCGTGAGACTCGGCCGGCTCCATATGACTCCTGGTTCGTGAAGGGGACCTCGTGACCGTCTGTGAAACCTGAGAATAACTAGGCCTGCCACCTGCTTCCGAGCCCGTGGGCGTGGCCGTGCACCCCTCGCCGGGCTGGCAGGGCAAGACCGTCGTCGGTCACCTCGTGGCCGCCGGCTTCCGG